>JAQVLM010000133.1 GCA_028704125.1 Opitutales bacterium | reverse complement strand
CGTAAGCCCGTCAGGGCGATGTTAAAAAACTATTTCGTGTCCTTCCTGCCTTTCGTGGTCAATCCCACTTCACCCTTCATAATTCATCCTTCTCACTTCCCCACCCCTCTTCCCTTTGGGTCTTGGGGTCTCTGTGTGAAAACCCTTCTTCAATCCTGTGGATCCGGTTAATCCTGCCCAACAGCACCTTCAAATCAGGTCCGCTTGACATACGCACGGGAAAGCGTACCGTTGCAGCATGAACACGGTTACAGCTACAAAGGCCCGCGGAACACTCTACTCCCTGATTGATGAAACGAATGCATCACGTGAGCCCATCCAGATCACCAGCAAACGGGGCAATGCCGTGTTGATCGCCGAAGAGGATTGGCGATCCATCCAGGAGACCCTCTACCTCCATTCCATTCCAGGTATGGTGGAATCCATTCAAAAAGCCCGGGCCGAAGGAATTGAAAGTGGTTCAAAGACACTCGACTGGTGAACTACGAGATCGTGTTTTCCCGCCAAGCCCAGAAAGATGCGAAGAAGCTGGCAAATGCCCACTTGAAGAAACACGCATCCGCCCTAATCGGCATCTTGAGAGAAGATCCCTTCCGTTCTCCTCCCCGATACGAATCACTCAAAGGCGACCTGCAAGGGTGCTACTCGAGGCGAATCAACATCCAACACCGTCTGGTATACGAAGTCTTTGAAGAGAAAAAGACCGTTCACGTATTGAGAATGTGGACCCACTACGAATGACAGGTCGTCCCCGATTGCCGAGGCGGATGAGCGGGGACGCTCATCCCTACCCACAACAGACATCCCATGGTAGCGGGAGCATCACCTCCCGCGGGCCCTTTTGTTCCCGTAGCAGCCCAATAGCAATGAAGCCAAACCACGAAAAAGAAAGACAGGTATAGGTTTAGCCACATAGATCACAAGAAACACAGAGAAGAAAGGTTATAAGCGGCTGCCAATCCATTCCCCCCTTTGGAATCATGGTAATTCCGGAAGACGGAACGCTCACGCGTCCCGCTACGGAAAGACCTCCCTATTCATCCTCCCTTTGTGCCTTGGTGCCTCTGTGAGAGGTCCTCTGCTTCTTCCAGGAGTATTGGAGGCTTTCCCTCCACCCAAGCCCAACCGCTTGCGGATAAGAAGACGACGGCTGAAGCCGCCGACTCCGGGGCCTCCCCCCTTTCGTGGTTTCCGTGTATTTCGTGGCTATGACTCTCTTCCTCTTCCCTTGGCGGCTTTGCGTCTCTGCGTGAGATCATCTTCTTCCCCAATCCAAGCCCTCGGCTCGGAACGCTCACGCGTCCCGCTACGGAAGACCCCACTTCACCCTTCTCACTTCACTTCCCCAAGCCTCTGTGCTCTTTGTGCCCTTTGTGGCCAATTTCCCCTTCCCCAATCAAGCCCCAAGACGGAACGCTCACGTGTCCCGCTACGGGAAGGATCTTCCATGATCCTCTCCTGGAGGTTCTTGGTCTCAATTCCCCTCAGCCTTGGGGCAGATTTGTTTTCAGTTTATCCAGAAGGGACCTGCCTTTTCCTGTCAGACGATATTTCTGCAAGCGGCTGTTGGGCTTGTCAGGGATAGTGCGCTCGATCAGACCTTCCTTCAGAGCCGGATTCAGGTAGTTGGCCCGAAAGGTCGGGCGATGGGAAATGTCCTGAAGGCGCATGCACTCCAATGCGCTGCGGGGAGCCTGTGCGAGACAGCGCAACAACCCCTTGACTTGGTCGGTAACTTGATCGCTGACTGGGGCGGTCAACTCAACATCCCGAATCGTCGCGAGGAGAGCTTCGAGCATGAATTCGGCAAACCGGGAGGAATCCCCGCCTTTGTCACACGCGGAAAGCACCCCGTAGTATTCTGACTGCCGATCCCGAATGATGGTCTCCACCGGAAGATAAGCAAAAAACGGACACCACTGACTCAGAATAAGGGTCTGCCAAAGGCGGCCGATGCGGCCATTTCCATCCGAAAAGGGATGAATGAACTCGACCTCGTAATGAACAATGCAACTGGCCACAAGCGGATGAATCCTAGTCCGGGAAAGCCATCCAAGCAGGTCCGTGATCAACCCCGGGACACGATCCGGAGGCGGGGCGACATGAACGATGTCTGCTCCTTTGGCAACACCCACTGAACCGGATCGGAATCTCCCGGCATCCTCGGTGAGTCCATCCATGAGTATACGATGGGCCTCCAACATATCTTTGATCTTTGAAGGCTGCCATGACGCCATCGCCTCGTATGCGGAAAATGCATTCCTGACCTCCTGTATTTCCCGCGCCTTTCCCAATACCGGCTTTCCCTCAAGCACAGAAGTAACCTGTTCCAACGTGAGGGAGTTGTTCTCAATCGCAAGAGAGGAATGGATGGTGCGGATCCGGTTCTCCCTCCTCAATTGTGGCGGGCCATCTGTGGCGGAAACCGCACTGAGACGCCCGGTTTCCTCAGCGATCTCCGCAACCAGCCCAAGGATCGCAGGTGTCAACTTGCAGGGAGGCTGATAAGATGGAGGCATACGCATTCAAGAATGAAAACCGACCGGAACCAATGTGGGCCCCGGCGGTTTTAACCCAAGACAAAAGATCCCCTGTTTGCAACCGAATATCCCAAGTCAGGCGCTTCTGCCATGCGCAACCGGGCGATCAGCTGAGTTGGACATGCTGCGTGCATTAGCGCTTCTTCCTCTTTCCCGAAGTAGCGGGAGCATCCATGCTCGCGGGCCTTCTTGCCGCAGGCAATATCAAAACCGATCAACCACGAAACAGAAAGACATGTATAGATTTAGCCACACAGATCACAAGAAACACAGAGAAGAAAGGGTATCTTATGACCACAGGGCGTCCCCCATGGCTCGAAGAATTTGAAGAAAAAACAGTCTTTTCCCCCTATCATTTGTGATCTCTGTGACCTCTGTGGCTCAGAATCTTCCTCATACCTGCTGCCCCTGACTTCATTTCAACTGCCCTCTTCAGGAGGGGGTGGCTTCAGCCATCCTCTATTCCCCTCCCGCCAGTCGTTCAACCGCCCGCGGATGAGCGGGGACGCTCATCCCTACCCACAACAGCCTAATCTCATGTGAGCGGATTATCCCACGCCTGAAATCCCCGCACCCGGTAGGGCGAATGGTCCTCAATGAGCCGCTATTCTCCCTTTTTCGTGGTTTCCGTGTATTTCGTGGCTATGACTCTCTTCCTCTTCCCTTGGCGGCTTTGCGTCTCTGCGTGAGATCATCTTCTTCCCCAATCCAAGCCCTCGGCTCGGAACGCTCACGCGTCCCGCTACCAAAGAGCTCCCTATTCATCCTTCCATTGTGTGCTCAGAGTCTTCCGTCGTCGTCAAGCGCTACCACCCAACTCCGCCAGACACGTGGAGGGAGTCATATGCTTCTCAAAACCGTTTTGGTGGTTCGCAATCTTCCGGGGCGGCTCGACTCTTCGCTGCGGCATGGGACGCAATACGCTCAATCAGCGGAAGCGGTCTGGAACAAAACTGAGGTCGGTGGCCTCGGCGACGGCGAGTTCGATTTGATCCTGAATCACGTCCATGGAGACCGGGGGCTGGTAGTCGGCCAAGGCCGCTTCCACCGCAGCCTGGGCGTCGAGAGAACGGGTCCGGTGGAGGCGATAGGCTTTTACCGACAGGGCCTCGGCTGCGCCAGGGGTCAGTAGATCGGGAATGCGTTCGCGCATGGACTCGGGCAGGACAGGATCCAGAGCCAGGCCACGCCGCTTGCAAAGCGCACGGATCAAGGCATAGCCTTCCTCAAGCGTGGCAGTCGGGAAAATCGGTATTTTCACATCCACACGCCCGGGACGCTTCAGGTCCACTTCGACGAGATCCGGTCGACTGGTAGCCAAGGCCCACAGGATACGGCCGCGTTTGCGGGAATCGCTCATCCGCTCGGCCATCATGCCGTAGACCCTGCCGGAAACCCCGGAATCGCCGGAGTCGCCACTGCGCCGCCCGAGGGATTGATCCGCCTCATCCACAAAAACAATACAGCGGCCCAAGGCATCCAGGAGTCGGAAAATCTTCTCGAGGTTACTCTCGGTGCTGCCGACCCACTTGTCGCGGAAATTCTTCATCTTGACCACCGGGACATCCGCCTCGCCCGCCAGGCACTCCACCATGAAGGTTTTCCCGGTGCCGACCGGTCCACAAAACAGGTAGCCCATCGGGAGGGCCGCAAGGTCGCCCTGCCGCCAGAGTTCGATATCCTGGCGCAACCATGCCTTGATGGCATCCTGACCGTAGAGATCGTTCAGAGTGCGGTCCGGCTTGATGAACTCGATCAGGCCCTGTGCATCCTTCTCGACCAGTTCCTTTTTCAACACCACCAGATCGGACAATGCCATCTCCTGGCCGTGGTGTTGACGGCGTTGGAGGAGGGTCTCGATCGAATGCAAGGTCGCGCCGGTCAAAGCGGCTGCGGGTATCGCCAGCTGGCCCGCGAATGCAGAGAGGGGTTTCGGATACAGCCCGCTGAGATGCGACAGCACGCGCTGCAGGGTATCGGTGTCCGGCAAAGGAACGAGGATACGGGAAGAGTGCGGATTCTGGGACACCAAGGGATGCAGGTCATTGAGGTTCTCCGCCAACAGGAAGGTGGCGCAATGCTGCTCCGAAATCATCGGATCACTCGCCCAATCCCGCAACTGGCTGGCCATCGCGTTGAGCTCGTAGTCAGCCCCGCCGGGAGAGGGCGGCGCAATCAAGCCGGCGTTCCGCACGATCACGGCCACCCGGGTCAGGCG
The DNA here is from genome assembly GCA_028704125.1 of Opitutales bacterium. GTDB lineage: Bacteria > Verrucomicrobiota > Verrucomicrobiia > Opitutales > JAFGAQ01 > JAFGAQ01. The sequence goes on along the minus strand of JAQVLM010000133.1, from coordinate 3,159 downwards.
CTCCGGATGCAGCCTGGCCACATTCGCGCAAAACCGCAGGTAGTGGGTCAGCAGATGGATGGCCTCGCGCGGAGCGGATGGAAGGGTTCTATCCTTACCAGCCGGCCACTCGGCAAAACGGTCGCCCCCCCGCTCCACCCGTATGCCGTTGCCGAGGTCATAACTCAGCACCACGTCAAAGCGGGCCAACAGCACCTCGCGGATGTAGGCATCGAGCGAGCCGATCCGCAGGCTATTCTCCGCGCCGGGAATGAGAACGCTGTCGCTCACATTCCCGTGCAAGATGAACTGGGCACTCGCCCCGGACTCATACAAATCGGTGACTTCACGCGCCCATGCGGGCAGCATACCGGACACAGCGGCCGAACTCATGCGTGTGCTTGGTGACCAGGTTTACTCGGAGGCCATTTCCCGCTTCGCAGGCTGGGAGGCCGGAGCATCGGTCTGGGCAACCGGAGCATTGGGAACACTCATCCCCAGCTCAGCCGCCAAATCCGCAAGCGCCATGTCCTCCAATGCTTCGCGCTCGGCTTGCACTTCCTTGAAACGGGTCGTATCGATGCTGTCCTTGGCCACGCGGGCACGCCCGGCGGCCTTGGTGTTCTCCTCCTCGACCATGCGGTGCAGGCGATCCAGAGTATCTCCGGAGCCACCGATCTCGGTCAGCATACCGCTGGCCATTTCGTTCATCTCGGCGAGGGCCTTGTTCATCTTCATGGAGTCGAGATCACGGCGCAAAGCCTCGATCTTGTCGCGGGCAGCTTTCAAAGCAGTATCCCTGGACTGAATCAGTTCCTTATAGGTGGTTTCAGCATCGGTAAGCTGCGCACGGTTATCCACCAATTCCTTGCGGATGCGCTGGAGCTCGAGCGCGATCTCACCCGCCAGGCGCTGGTTGCCAGCCCGCAAGTTGGCAGTTGCCTTGGCCTTGAGATCCTGCTCTTCGCGCTCCTGCCGCTTGACCTGAGCGATGAGTTTTTCGCAGAGCCCGGCATGGGCCGCCAAGCCCTGATTGTACTGGGCGATCTGCTTGCGCAGGTTTTCCTTTTCGAGCTCGAGCAGAGCCTCGGGATTGCGTTTCTCGAGTCCGGAGATGAACAGGCTCATGAAACCGCGGAATAGATTGGATATGCGTCGAAACATGGTGATTGGGTGGTTTTGAGTTAGCGTATGATACAGGAAATACTATCACCGAAGCGACCGTCCAAGCGGATCATTGCCGCACCGCCCTCCGCTGCGGTTGAGGCCGGGCCGGTGGCAGATCAGGCGAATTGAGCATCGGTGGAATCACATCCTCGTCGAAAATGGGATCAAGGTCCACGCTCGAGAAAATCTGTTCGGAGGATTGCAACGACGCCGACAAGCTCTCCATCCGCGCCGTCAGGCCATCGGTATCACGTGCGGTCATGCCGACCTCGCAAAGGTGCGTGATCTGCTGCTCGGTGCGGTCAATTTCGGAATTCAGCAACTCGAGGGACTCCAAAGCCTTATTGCGGTTTTCCATGCGGCCCTCAATGGTCGCCAGCCGCTCACGGATCGACACAGTGAGCCGGGACTCCCCGATGCCTTTCATGTTGTCCCGATCAAGGGAGGCCTGCAGTTGCCCCGAAGCAAGATCGAGCTCTGCCTGAATCATCTCCGCCTTTGTGGATTGAAGAAATCGATCCAAACCCGAACGCTGATGCAGCAGTTTCAGGAAGATCCAAAGCATACGATCCAGAGAATCGGACCGGAAACGCTCCGCACTCGGATCACCCTCCTTGGACTCCATCCGGCGTCGCAGTTCGAGTAGATCGGCCGCACGCTGACGCAAGGAGTCAAAACGGCCACGATCCCGTGGGGTCAGAAAACTCAGGAACCGGTTCAGATCCACCCGCGTCGCTGTGTTTTGGGACGCTGACTTCTGCATGCCTTCAGCCTTGAGAACCTTTTGAAATCGGGTCTGGGTTCCGAGAAAAAACAGGTAGATCAGCTCACCGGCCATCACCACCGGGAAAAAGCGGTCCATGTTGCCACTGAAAACCGAAAGGGTCACGGCGGAGCCAAGCGCCAGCAAATGCCAATGCCACATGAACGCCCGCTTCATCATCGAGCCCAGTCCGTCATCTGATGATCCGGATCCCATACCGATCAATCGCCCTTCCCTTCGACAGCTTTTTCTTCCAAACGTCCGAGCATCCCACGCACCTCCTGAACCGACTCAAGAAACACCGGATCACTCTGCATTTCTGCTGCGGGGCGGTCCGGAGGAGCCACTACCAATTGATGCGCGATCGTACCGGGCGATGCACTGAATATGAAAACCCGGTCACCCAGGTAGACCGCCTCGGGAACATCGTGTGTGATGAAGAAAACGGTCGCTTCAAGCTCGCGCCAAAGGGATACAAGCAAATCCTGCATGCGGTGACGGGTGGTCGGATCCAGTGCCCCGAACGGCTCATCCATCAGGATGATGCGCGGGTGCATGATGAGGGTGCGGGCGATCGCCACACGCTGTTGCATACCACCACTGAGTTGATGCGGATATTTACCAGCATCCCGTTTGGGATCCAAACCGACCTTGCCGATCCATTCCTTGGCCCGCTCCACCCGTTCCTTCTCCGGAACACCCGCACACTCAAGGCCAAAGGCCACGTTACGAAGCACGGTGCGGTGCGGAAAATTCGCGTAGTCCTGAAACACGAAACCACGGTCCGGCCCGGGTTTCACCACCGGCTTTCCGTGGACGAGCACGGTTCCCGATGTAGCGGGATAATGGGGAGCCAATCCGGCAATCAGCCGAAGCACGGTGCTCTTGCCGCAGCCACTCGGCCCCAGGATGCCGATAAACTCCCCGATACCCGGCAAATCTTCGACCGCAAACGTGACGTCCTTGATTGCCGTAAATGCCTTGGGGGTGCCTTCCTCGAATGTCTTGGTGACATTGCGGAAGTCCACCACGAGGGGGAGCTTGGACTCCACTGGCTGCACGTCAACCGTCTTCAGCTCGGAGGGCTTGTCAGAAGCAGATAGTTCAGGTTTCGGCATGCTTCAGATAGGGAAAGAGGTGACGTTGAAGGTAGAGAATACCCCGGTCGATGCCCCATGCCAACAAACTGATGATGATGAGGCAGAGGTAAATGTGCTCACGCGGCCCTTGACGCTGGCTGATGATGATGA
>JAQVLM010000132.1 GCA_028704125.1 Opitutales bacterium | reverse complement strand
GTTTTCAGTAGCGCAGGGAACAATGAAGCCGCCTGGGCACATGCAAAAAGAATGGACGCCCCGGTCGCGTATCTTGGTTGCCAGATTGTATCGCGCCGCCGGGAGGTAGCGGGGCCGGGTTTCTCCAGAACGCAGGTGGTATTGAATTGCATCAATGAGCGATTGCTCGTGCTCGATCCGAACTCCCACTGCGAAGGGTTTTGCCTCCATGCGTATCCCTTGATCGGCAAATTGGCGGTAGACATCCCGTGCGCTGTGGCCCGTTGCCAGCAAGACTGCATCGGCGCTGAAGGTGTGGCCTTCGGCGGTTTCGACTCCGCATGCCGATCCGGTTTGGGGATCGGTGAGAAGGCGCGTCATGCGTTGTCCGAAATGCACTTCGCCACCGGCTGCGATGATGCTGTCGCGGATCGACATCACAACCCGCGGGAGAAGGTTCGATCCGATGTGCGGATGCGCGTCGATCAGGATTCTTTCGGGAGCGCCATTTGCCACAAAGACCTCGTAAACCCGCTGAACCGGTCCCCGTTTTGTGGCGCGGGTGTAAAGCTTGCCATCCGAAAAGGTTCCGGCTCCGCCTTCGCCGAAGCAGTAGTTTGAATTTGGAATCACCCGGCCCTCGCGAAGAATGGGAGCAAGGTCCCGCCGCCGTGTGGATGCATCCTTGCCCCGCTCCAAAATGATGGGTTTCCATCCGAGTTCAATTGCCCGGATCGCAGCAAACATCCCGCAGGGCCCACATCCGACGATCAGCAGCACAGGAGCTCCGCTTGGCACAGCCGGGAGCGTGTTGGAGAGCGGGGGTTCGGGGGGTAGGTCGGCTCCGATTCCAACCATGATGCGGAGCTGTGCTTTGATATTCCGCTGCCTCGAGTCGATCGAGTGTTTGAGCAAACGCATGCCGCGTATCGAGGAGGTGCTGATTCCGAGGCGTTCCGCGATCGCGATTTTCCATGCCTCCCGGTTTTCCGACGCTTGAACGGGAACCACGATGTCGGTGATGACCGGTGACGGACCGGATACGGGATGGTCAGGCGATTGCATGAATACTGGATCAGTTTACTGGGAGGAAGCGATACATCAAGCCCGGTTCGATATCGAGCAAAACCTTTGGCATCCATCCGCCTTAACGGACCGGATGGATCGAAGTCCGGAAAGGGGTGGGGCAATCAATTCGGCAACATTATTAGTTATGCTTATTGAAATGCAGGGGGAACTGATTTAATCTTAGAGCTTCTTGACTATCCGGAAGGACAATGTAATAACCAACAGTTTTTGCGGCTCGGCCCGCATCGAATTTATCGCAGTTCAGGAAATGGCTCAGAGAGACTCGAAAAACGTCAAGGCAACTTCTTCAAAGGCAGGCGCTTCCAAAAAGAAGACAACCAAAGCCAAATCGGCAAAGGCTGCTTCCAAGGAGAAGCGGCCAAAGACTGACTCTGCGATCAAAAGCAAGTCGGCAATGGTTTCCCGCGGCAAAAAGAAGCCGGAGGCTGAAAAGGCATCCAAAGCACCAGCGGTCAAGAAACCCCCCAGGAAAACGGCGTCTGGCGCGGGCGTCGAGGAATCTGCCAAGCCGAAAACGAAAGGCAGTTCGGGAAAGAAAGCGGAATTGGAGCTTCACCCGGTGGTGCCCCGCGATACTGAGGCCGAAATCTTTGCATCCCATGAGGCATTTGATGATGATGATGTCGAGGGAGAGGATGAGTTGACCGAAGAGGGTTCGACCCGCAAGAGGCGAACCAGCAAAAAGATCAACGACAAGGTGCGGGCATTGATTCGCTTGGCCAAGGAACAGGGCCATGTAACCTACAAGGAGATCAATAAGGCCTTGGGTGAGCGTGCGAGCAACCCGGCCGAGATTGAGAAAGTCATCACGATTCTCAATAACCTTGAACTGAGGATCCTGGATACCGGAGAGGTTGAAACCCTTCGGAAACGGCGGGAGGACCTCGAGCAGGAAGAGAGTCAGCGCGGGCCGCAGGCGGACATTCTGGATGATCCGGTTCGCATGTATCTCAAGCAGATGGGCCAGGTGCCTTTGCTGACAAGAGAGCAGGAAGTCGCGATTTCCAAGCGCATTGAAAAAGCGGAGCAGCACGCGCAGAATTCCCTTTTTGAATATGCCGTTTCCAATGCCTTCCAAATAGATGTGGCACGGAAGCTTTTGAGCCGCGAGGAACGCTTCGATCAGGTGGTTCTGGATAAGAAAATCGATAGCCGCGAACAGTATTTCAAGACGCTTCCGGAGTGGTTGGCAGAGGCTGAGGGCCTTCAGGAAAAAATGGACAAGGCATGGGAGGACTACTGCAACAACGACAATCCCAGCAACCGCAAGCGTTCGAAGACCCGTTACGACAAGATGGAGGAGCAGCTCCGGGCGATTCATAAGAAGTTCTGTTTCAAGCTGAAGGTTTTCGAGGAGTTCATTCCCCGGTTGGATTGTGTGGTGCGTGAGATTGAGCGCATCGACGAGCAGATCAAACTGTCGGAAAAGGGAATCACGAAACGTCATCAGAAGATTGACCGGGCTTCATTGGAAAATCGTTTGGAATGCATCGAACGGGAGTATCGGGTACCTCCCACGAAACTGGTTGAACTGGTTCGTGAAGTCAGGCGTGGCATCCGGGATGCGCAGGCTGCCCGCACGGAAATGGTGGAGGCGAATCTGCGTTTGGTGATCAGTATCGCAAAGAAGTACACGAACCGCGGATTGTCCTTCCTCGACCTGATTCAGGAGGGGAACATGGGCTTGATGAAGGCCGTGGAAAAGTTCGAGTACCGTCGCGGCTACAAGTTCTCGACCTATGCTACCTGGTGGATTCGCCAAGCGATTACCCGTTCGATTGCGGATCAGGCGCGCACGATCCGTATCCCCGTGCACATGATTGAGACCCTGAACAAGGTCATTCAAGTGCAAAAGATGCTGCTTCAGGAGCTGGGTCATGAGCCGACGGCCGAGGAAGTGGCGCAGGAGATGCAGTTGCCCATCGACAAGGTGCAGACCATCATGAAGATGGCCCAGCAGCCGATCAGCTTGCAGAGCCCTGTCGGGGATAGTGATGATACCAATTTTGGCGATTTTATCGAAGACAAGGGGGCTGAAAATCCATACGACATGACGGCCTACAGCATGCTCCGCGAGAAGATGGTGGATGTGCTCGACAGTCTTCACGAACGGGAGCGCCGCGTGCTCTCCCTGCGCTTTGGTTTGACGGACGGTTACAGCCGCACGTTGGAAGAAGTGGGGCGTCAGTTCAATGTGACGCGTGAGCGTATCCGGCAGATTGAAGCGAAGGCGTTGCGCAAGATGCGGCATCCGACCCGTATGCGTCAATTGCACGGATTCTTCGAAGGTGACCAGGGCTGGCAGAAGCCTGTTCGGCTCGCCACTGAAAGCTAACGATCTTACGTTGGTTTATCCGCTTTGTTTACCAGTCAATAGACGATTGCCCGCATGAGCCTTCAGAAATATTCTTCCTGCCGGTTGCCGACCCTGTACGGATTTTTCGACCTGATCATCTACCGGAATGAACGGAATGAAGAGCTGATTGTGATGATTTCCGACGGCTTGGATCTTATTCACAAGACGCCATTTGTCCGCATCCATTCACAGTGTTTCACGGGCGAGGTTTTGGGCTCCATGAAATGCGATTGCCGCGAGCAGTTGGTTTATGCGCTCGAGCACATGGGACGCAAGGAAGGGGGCATCCTGATCTATTTGCAACAGGAAGGACGCGGGATCGGACTTGGAAACAAGGTCAAAGCCTACAACCTTCAGGAAAAAGGTGCGGATACGCTTGAAGCGAACCACATGCTGGGATTTGCCGGCGACCTGCGTGACTTTGATATGGCCGCTGAGGTATTGCTGGATCTCGGGGTGCACCGGATCCGGCTGAACACCAACAATCCGGAGAAAATCGACGCCATCCTGAGTCACGGCATTGAGATTGAGGAAATCCTCCCGTCGATCGGAAACGAAAATCCGTACAACAAAGACTACCTTCGGACGAAGGCGGAGAAGATGGGGCACATCCAGTTGTTGGGCATCCCGATGCACATGCTGGATGTTCCAAATGAGGAGAAGGAATAAGATCGGACGGACCCCGGCTTGGGATCGGTGTTTGTTGTCAGCGCACCAAGGTTGTGCTCCGGGTGTGGGGAGGCTGATCCGCGGTATATGGTTTGGGTTGACTGTCAAGCTTTTGTCCGATAAGCGGTAGTTCTAAATTGTCTGTTTCTATCGCAGTGGGGCTTGCCTTAAGCGATGGGATCCATGCATGATTGAATTGCATCCGGAATGGCTGTTGGATCCTGCAGCTGTTCTTTCACGACGATCAACCCATACCCCGACATAAGCCATGATTCGTATTCTTTTGCTGGCATTGTGCCTAAGCGGATTCGCAGCGCCGGTTTGTGCTGCTGAATCGATAGTGGTCCGTGTGGACACCAAAGATGAAGCCCATGCGATACATCCATTTGTTTATGGACAGTTCATTGAGCATTTGGGGCGGTGCATTTATGGCGGGATATGGGCCGAGATGCTCGAAGACCGCAAATTCTACTTCCCTGTAACTCCGGAATACGCTCCGTTCAAGGATTTGGAAGACACCCGTTTCCCGGTCGTTGGGGCATCTCCGTGGGAAATCATCGGGGGATCAGATGGGGTGGAGATGACGAAGGAACGGCCATTTGTCGGTGAGCAATCTCCTCTCATCCGAAAAGGATCGGGCATCCGGCAGGGACATCTGGAGTTCCGTTCTGGCTTGCCTTACACTGGATACCTTTGGATTGAGAGTGTGGAGGATGAGGCTGAAGTCGAAGTGACATTGGTTTGGGGCGATAGCCCATCCGCAAGGCACAGCGTGTATTTTCAACCTCCCGTGGGCGAATTCGCGCGTTACCCCTTCCAGTTCAGCCCATCGGGGCAAAGCGGAAGCCTGGAGATTCGGGTTCTGGCTGGATCCGCGCGTGTTGGGACGGTGTCCTTGATGCCATCGGATAACGTGAATGGACTGCGACGGGATACCCTCGCTTTGCTAAAGGAACTCAAAGGAACCGTCTATCGTTGGCCGGGCGGTAACTTTGTGAGTGGATACGACTGGAGGGATGGGATAGGCGATCGCGACAAGCGGCCGCCCCGCAAGAACCCTGCATGGACCGGTGTTGAGCACAATGATTTTGGCACCGATGAGTTCATTGCATTTTGCAAAGAAGTGAATGCAGTTCCGATGATTGCCGCAAATACCGGATTCGGTGATGCCTATTCGGCTGCGCAGTGGGTGGAGTATTGCAATGGATCGGCGGATACACTCGCCGGGTCATGGCGTGCCGGCAACGGGCATACCGATCCCTATGGTGTTCGCCATTGGTGTGTTGGCAACGAGATGTTCGGCAACTGGCAGTTGGGTTTCATGCAACTCAGCCAATACGTGATCAAACATAACATGGTCGCTGATGCGATGCGGAAAGTGGACCGAGATCTTGTCCTTGTTGGAGTTGGGGATTTTGAGACGATCAACAAGGATTATGATCCGAATCAGGCCAAGAGGGGGATCACGTGGACGCATGGGATGCTGGAATCCAGCGCCGATCACATGGATATGATTTCTGAGCATTTTTACCGGGGTCGGGTTCCATGGGAGGAACCGACAGACCGGATCGACACGGTTAGTCATGTGGCGTTGTTGCGGGATGCGATACGGGCCAGAGCGGAAGGCCATCGGAAGCTGCAGGCCTCGCTTCCTAACCTCAATGGGAGGATTATTCCGATCGCCATGGATGAGTGGAATTACTGGCATCGCGAATACGAATATGGCGAGCTGGGGTGTTCCTACGATTGGGCGGATGGAATGGGTGTTGCCGCGGGCTTGCATGAGTTCTTCAGGCAGTCGGACATCATTCACATGGCGCACTACGCACAGACGGTTAACGTAATTGGAGCGATCAAGACCACCCGGACCGCTGCTGAATTTGAAACCACGGGGCTTGTGCTCAAGCTATACCGCGAGCATTTCGGGACCCGTCCGGTTGCCCTCGATGGAGAATGGGGTGATCTCGACATGTTGGCCGCCTTGACCGAAGACGGATCGACGCTGACCCTTGGAGTGGTGAATCCAACCACGGATCCTATTTATCTCGTGCTTGAGGGTGTTGATCCGGCGGTTGCGGTCGGTGGATGGGCGATCTCGCATCCCGATCCCATGGCGCACAATGCTCCTGGTGAGGCACGGGTGGTGGATGTGTTGCCGATGGAACAACAGCGGCCAGGTGATCTGTATGTGGATCCGCTGAGTGTGTCGATCTTCACCGTTCCGATGAAGTGAGGGGTGTCCCGTATTCGCATCAAGCGGGATACGGGAATCGGAGGTGACAAGATGGGGGGATTTCAGACCCTTTGTTGTTCCGTGGGCTTGGGCTTGTGGATAGGCAGACGGCGTCGGATGGATGATCCGTTCAACAGGTTCCTGTGGACTTGTACGGAAGTCATCCGTTCATAAGAATACGCTTGATTCAAGCGTATGCCCGAAGAAGAATATGAAGCACTTTCTTCTATTCCGATAACCTAAGTGAAAATGGGCGCATTGCGTTGCATGGCTGTTCTTGTGATCGGCTGTTTTGTGAAGAGCTCAGTCTTATGCCCCTCGATTTCGGGAGGGATACAGTGTTTCCGTTTCTCTTCGATCATCCCGATGCGAGAGTATTGGAGCCACCCTCATCCCATATGGCGCAGTTGGGTAGTGTGCGCTTGCATGTTGTTTGGGTTTGCCCCGTGTCTATCGTTGGTTGGAACGGATTTGGGTGTGACGGGGTCTTCTTTGAAGACGGTAATTGCCCATACCGTTATCAGTGATCCGCTGTATCGGGTTTCCTGCGTGGGGGACAGTATCACGAAATGTGACGATGATTACGAAGGGAGGACCGATGGTTATCCGCGGGCTGGGTCAAGTTTTCCCAACCGGCTGCCGGCTTTGCTGGGCAGCGACTATGATGTGAAGGATTGTGGGGTAAATGGTGCCTGTGCGCTTGTCGTTCCTCCGCCCAGTCAAAGTATACCATCTCCATCCTATTCTATGCAGCCAGAGTACGCATTGGCACAGCAGTTCAATCCGCACTATGTCATTATCATGCTGGGTACCAACGACTCAAATCAGCTGAATTGGGTGAACAATGCGTTTTTTGAGTCCGATTTGGGAGAGATCATCACCACATTCTTGAATATTGTCCCGCAACCCCCTCTCAGTTCGCCTAAGGTGATCCTGTGTTCTCCTATACCCGGGCTATTTCCAAATGCGGGTCTTCAGCCCGACATAGTCGAGAATGAGATTGTGCCCCGGGTCCAATCGCTTCTCCAGTCGTATCCCTCGGTGGTTGGCTTGGATTGTTTCACACCGTTTCTGGATCAACCTATATATTATGAAAAGGGTGTTGATGCACCTCTTGGTGACGGAATCCATCCCAACAATGCGGGAGACGATCTTTTGGCCGGACTCATCCATGCAGCGATGTTTGCTCCGCTCGACAAGACGCCGCCTTCCACGCCTCCCGCTCCGCAGGCGACTGTTCTGTCTCCGACTTCCATTCGGTTGGCGTGGAATCCTTCAACTGGTTCTCCCACTGGGTATCATGTGCTACGGGATGATGTTGTAATCGGTATTGTGAAAACCGGGATTTACAACGATCCGAACCTTCCATCGAAGGGCAGTTATCGCTATCGGGTCCGCGCTTTCGATGGATCCATGAACCTTAGCGGAATGAGTGAAGAGACGCTGGTGAACACCAATCAGTTGCCGGTATTGTCTCTGATTGGGAATAAAACCGTTCGCGTTGGAGAGACCATTCAGTTTACGGTTTCCGCATCCGATAGTGATGATCCAGAGCCTACCCTTGAATACTCGGCTGTCGCACCATAGGCCGGGATGATATTCAG
>JAQVLM010000131.1 GCA_028704125.1 Opitutales bacterium | reverse complement strand
GAGATATCCATTTTGGAGTGTTCCCATGGGTGGAACGGCTCAAAGATCTTGCCCGGATTGAGGATGCCGTGAGGGTCGATGAGGTTCTTGATGCCCTTCATCCATGCAACCTGGACCGGTGGAATCTGATCGTTGAAGTAGGCGCTCTTGGCCAACCCGATTCCATGTTCGCCGCTGATAGCGCCTCCCAAAGCAATTACCTTGTGCATCAGGGCGTCGAGTGCCTCGCGGGCCCGTTTTACCTTCTCGGGCTTGTCCTTGTCATACATGATGTTGACGTGCAGATTGCCATCCCCAGCGTGTCCGAATACCGCAATCGGCAAGCCGGAGTTCGCCCGCAACCCGTGGATGAATGCGATCAGGGCCGGCATTTCGTGCAGCGGAACCACGACATCCTCATTGAGTTTGGAGTCGGCCAGTTGGAACATCGCTCCGGAGCACTTGCGCCGGACTTCCCATAACCTTTCCCCTTCGACTTCCAGAAAGGAATGCCGCAGATTGGTGGTGATTGCCTTCGCTTTGTCGATTACAGTTTTGGACTCCCTCTCGAGGGCATCCATATCCTGCCCATCGAGTTCGAGCAGGATGACGGCTGGATCGGACTGGCCCGGGAAAAACTGATGGCCGGTGGCCCGCTCGGCTCCCTTGACGCTCAACGAGTCGATGAATTCGAGGATCGATGGGTTCATCCCCGAAGAGAGCAGATCAAGCGCGAAACGCAGGGCCTCGCCATCGCTTGAGAAGCCGCAGAGGAGCGTCCACCTCACTTTTGGTCTGGGGATGAGACGCAGGACGGCCTCGGTGATCACCCCGAGCATACCCTCCGATCCGATCCAGAGGTCGCGCAGGTTGAATCCGGTGGCGAATTTTCGCACGGCTCTCCCGAGTTCCACGTATTCGCCGGTCGGAAGGTATCCTTTGAGCGCAATCACATAGTCCCGCGTAACCCCGTATTTGACGCACCGCAGTCCCCCCGCGTTGCAGGCAATGGTTCCTCCGGCCGTGCACCAGCGGTGCGATGAAGGATCGGGCGGGTAGAACAGACCGCGGGATGCAGCCGCAGCGTCAATATCGCGCAGCACCGCCCCTGCTCCGACAAAGGCCATTTTTTGCACCGGGTCGATCCGGATGGAGTTGAGCCTCGAAACATCGAGCACCCATCCCCCGCGATAGGGGGTGGCGGATCCGGTGAGCGTGGACCCCGCACCCCGCACGACGACCGGAATGTGGTTCTCGTGCGCTATCCTGAGTGTTTTTCCGACATCCGCAGCTTCTGCCGCAATAATATGGGCAGCCGGCATGAAAGAGATTTTGAGTCCGTCGCAGGATACATTTCTGAGTGCATCCACATCGGTTTGAATCGAACCGGACAAGGATTGGCGGAGTTGTTCAAGGGCGTGGGCAAATTCCATGAAGGGCAAAGTTGAACGGAACTGCCTGAACCGGAAAATGGAACGCGGGTTCGGGCATCAGCGGAATCCGATACACAGACAGGACGGAATGCAAGCTTTCAGAAAAACCGGATGCTTTCGAAGGCCGGATAGGTGCCATTCGACTCGGATGCATAGGGAGAGGAGAGATTGGCGTTACGGGTTTCCACCGGTGATACCAATTCATTGCGCAGCAGGTAGTTCTCGACTTCCTCGCCGCTCACTCCGGCCAGCATCACACCATTGATCTGCACACAGGGCGAAAGCTTCTGACCGGACTTACGAACCATATCCTCATAACAGCGCGGACAATTCGCAATATCGTGTTCCACGTAGTCGAGTCCGTATTTCGAGAGGATAGTTCTTACCCCATGGCTCCATCCGCAATGGGGCTTGAGATAAGCTTCGATCTTCATAACCGGAAGATCCCCCGATTTGCCGAATTGTCAAATCGCAGGCGCCGGGAGTTTGGCGGGATTCTTCAGACAATCTTGAAGAACCTGCAGGTGTTTTCCCAAACCTGCTTCCGGAAGTTGTCGGGGGTCATGTGGAGCAGTTGAGCGGCTGCGTCTGCCGTGTGGAACAGGAAGCCGGGTTCGTTTTCCTTGCCGCGTTGGGGAACCGGTGCGAGGTATGGGGCATCGGTTTCGATCATGAGACGATCGATGCCCTGCTCCACCAGAGCATTCCGGATTGTCGAGGCGTTCCCATAGGTGATGATGCCGGTGAAAGAACCACGACCCCCCCGGAGGTTGAGGCGTTGCATGGCATCCGGGCCTTCGCTGAAACAATGAAAGACCACGTTGTTCCATGGAAACCCGCTTTGATCAATGATCCGGATGCAATCGTCGAAAGCCGATCGGGAATGCACGATAAGGGGGAGTTCGTGAGCTGCTGCAATCCCGATTTGACGGATAAACGACGCTTTCTGTCGCTCGACGATCAGGGCGGCGGCGGCAGGGTCTGCCGGCAGGCGAAAGTAGTCGAGCCCCGTCTCGCCAATGGCAACCGGGCGAACCTTATCCCCCTTGTTAAGGATCGCCTCAAGGGTGTCGAGTTGGGATTCCCAGTCCTCCTCGACATGTCCGGGATGCAAGCCGGCGGTGTAGTAGATCCGGCCCGCGTAGTCCGACGCGAGTTTGCGGTAGGTTTCCCAATCCTCTGTGGAGGTCCCGACGGTGATGATTCTCCATATCCCGCGCTGCTCAGCTAGGTTGAGCACAGATGAGAGGCGGTTGGAGGCGAGGAAGGAGCTGAGGTGGCAATGGCTATCGATTAACATGGGAGGATGGGTTCACCGGATTGACTTTGACCTGCGGAACCCGGAAGCACAAGACCGCGTTGTAAAAATATCCAGGTAGAATGCCTTGAGATGAAACTCCTGCAGATTCAATCCAATCCTGAACAGGTGCACCGATGGAAGCGATTCAGAAAGCCGGTTTGACCAGCGGACCAAAGGGTTGAAGCTCGGCATCGAACAACACAAAGCGGACTCCTGTAGGGAGCGGAACCATCTCAAAACCACGGTAGACGAGTCTGCGCGAGCCGTCGATTGAAACCACTTGCTCGCTGTGGAGTTGGTTCATGCGTGCCTTGGGGTCATCGGGCAGCCACCGGAGGGTGTTTCCCGAAATCCACCCCGAAAAAAGGAAGGTTTTGCCATCGCGTTCCACTGCATTGCGGAATCGATTGTCTTCCCATTTGGTCCATCCGAATTCCTTCCGCTCCCGGTTGTTCTCAGTGTAGGTGGTGTCGAGCCACAGGATTCCATCGAGATACGACGCAACGACTTCGATCTTTCCTCCGCCGAGGGTTTCCCCGGAAATGGATTCGGACGTGTAGGACCCGATCCAGTGTCCTTCAAATGAGCGCAGGACGCTTTCCGGATCGATCCCCCACGCCAGCGCATGGATCAACATGAGCGCGCCATAGGCCCTGAGCCCATTCCTCAAGGGGCGCATCCAGTGCCGGATGCTGGATCTCAGTGGACTATCCATGGATGCCTCCGTCTTTCGGGTCCGTTTGGCCTGCATTAGGAGTGTATCCTTCCCGGCGTCGCGCCAATCGCAGGACGAGGGAGATATTGATGAAGTTGATTCCGGCGTGTGCCGCTATTGGGTAGATCAGGCTATGGCTTTCGATATACAACAGCCCGAGAAGTCCGCCGACGACCCCCGCGAATACCGGCCATGACCACCAGTCGCGATTGGGTGGGATATGCATCAACCCAAAGATCAGGCTGGAAACCCATAGTCCCGTTTCGTTGAGTAGCCACCCGCGGAACAGCATCTCCTCTCCGGTTCCGCTTGCCAGGGCCAGAGCAGCAACTTGGATGCCGGACAAACCCTTGAGCACGCTCCCCATTTGAAGGGAGGAACGCTCAAAAACCGGTGCTATCCGGATCAATAGACGGGAAATAAGGTGGACTGCTGCGACCAGCAATACCGTTAGCACGGTGCCCCGGATCATCATCGTGGAGGTGCCCGGAACAAATTCATGCCACGGAAAGGATCCTTTGCCGATGCGCCAGTGCATCAATCCCGCCGCGATGGCCGCCATCGCGAGGTAGAGGGCGACCATTCCGCCGGTGGAGAGTTTTCCTTCCGGTTTCATGGAAGGTAATGTCAGGCCCGGATCAGGCCCTTGACCATTCCGGGGCCTTTGTAGATGAATCCAGTGTAGACTTGGACGAGAGAGGCTCCGGCATCGAGTTTTTCCTTCATCTGATCCGCGGTTTCGATCCCACCCACTCCGATGACCGGCAGTTTGCCTCCGGTTGCCCGAAGGACCTGTCTGAGCACTTGTTTGGAACGTTCGCGCAGGGGCTGTCCGCTCAATCCCCCCTGTTTCTCGAGGTTCTCATATGGCGGGCTTCGATCAATCGTGGTGTTGGTTGCGATGATCCCGTCCCACGCGCAATCGATGACGGTTCCAACGATCTCTTCGATCTGTTCCTGATCGAGATCGGGCGCGATCTTGAGCAACAGGGGTATTTTCCGTTTGCCGGAGCTCACCCGTTCGCTGTTGGCCTGATTGAGGGTGCGGAGGATGCCCCCGAGGTAGCCACTGCCCTGGAGCTTGCGCAGATCCGGGGTATTGGGGCTGCTGATGTTCACGGCCACGTAGTCAGCGTAATCCGCGAGCAATGAGAAGCTTTTGAGGTAGTCGCCGGCGGCGTCTTCCAGCGGAGTAGTCTTTTGTTTGCCGATATTCACTCCGAGGATACCGGGCGCACGGGTTCCTTCGCCTTTGCGCCACCGGGCAAGCCGCCGGGCCATTGCTTCCGCTCCGGCATTGTTGAATCCCATCCGGTTAACCACCGCGTGGTGTTGCGGGTAGCGGAAGAGCCGGGGCTTGGGATTGCCCGGTTGCGGCAGTGGAGTAACGGTTCCCACTTCCACGCATCCGAATCCGAGCGCAAACAGCCCATCTACCGCAAGCGCGTCTTTGTCCATTCCGGCTGCGATTCCCACAGGGTTGGGAAACTCGAGATTCCATAGCTTGACCGGGCTTCGCGATCCCGGATGATACATTGCCCGGAGCAAGGATCTGCCGGGAGCACAGGCACCAGCGAGTTGCAATGCCCGGATGCTCATATTGTGCGCTGCTTCGGGAGAAAACCTGAAAAGGATGGGTCGTAAGACCCTTTCGTATGCGGAGCCCATTTGGAAATCTTGCAATAAAACTTATCATTTTACCCATTTGGCAATTGATTTTTGCAGGAAATCCCCTATTCCCCGTTTCCAGACCATGGATCGGGACACCCTTTTGCAGGGAGCTGGACGTCTATTTTAACCTATTCAATCTGACATATTTACGAGTTTTGATATGAGCAAATCATCCCCCAAACTGCAATGGCTGAAAGTCCGTATCGGTGAAGACTACAACTGGTGGGTTGCGGAAACCAGTGATCCCGTGCACTGGGATGTCGATGGTTTGAGCATTATTGATCCGCGCCAGAAGGCGCATATCGTGGATCTTCTCGATGCGCTTCGCGAATATGGCTTCGACATTGAAGTGTTTGAAAGCGCGTTTTTCGCCTTCCGGATCACCCGCAAGCTGCCGGACAACCTGGTCGAGCTCACCCGTGTGTCGGAATCATTTCTCGAAAGCGAGGAGGATGTGTTCCTTCTGCCCGACATTCTGGATGAGGAAAAGAGTCCCTATGCGGATTTCCTCGACCAAATCACCCGTCTGCGGGTGAAGATGCTCAACAGTCTCATTGACTTTGAGGAGAGTCTTGAGATCGACGAGATCGAAGAGCAGATCCGTGAACAACAGAATGCGGAGTACATGGAAGGTAAATCCATCCATGTGTTCAATGAAGTAACCGCAATCCTCGAATTCATCCCGGAAGGTTACGAACTCGAGATCGGGGAAGATGCCAAGGAGGCTTCAACCGACGAAGAAGAGATCGACATTGATCTTCCTGACTTCGAAGAAGACGAAGAAACCCTCGAAGAAGACGAAACCATGAAGTGGGACGACGATGACGATGACATCGACGGCTCAGAGGACGATGACGAGGATGAAGACGAGGACCTGGACGAGGATTTCGAAGAGGACGAGGACGAAGAGGAGGATGAAGATGCGCCCCGTAAGTCCAAGCGCGGCCGTCCCCGCAAAGAGTAATCGCTGAACCAGTCGGCCTGTTGAGCAGCAGGTTGGCCTTGTCGCCTCATTCCGGCCCGGATGATTTGTCGTGGATGGTCTTCCTGTGATCGCTGGATTTTATTCCCTTGTGGGAAGTCGGCGACAGCTCTGCCGTTTGCGGTTATCATCCGTATTCTGTGGTGTTGACCGGGAACCGATCGGGAACCCTTACATTCGGCCAAGATTAGGGATTCCTCCCGAAGCCTGAACACCTGTGGAATGACTTCAGAGATGCACAGCTGGTCATTGTCCGTGCTTTGCGGGCGGGAGCACCCGTTCTGCGCCGGGGACATCGCGGAGCATGCAATCGATGTTCCGTAGGATTTGGAGCTGAAGACGGCAATATGCGCGGGCATGATCGGAATCGGGTTGAGGTGATGGATATTACACCTGAAGCGCTTCGGAGGAGTTTGCAAACGTATCTCTTATCCGGGAATCGCGACTTGGGTGGCGAAAACTGCAAGTCCGATGTATAGCACAAGAAGCCATGCGACGAAGCTGACTTTCAAGGCCCGGTGGATGTCGTGCGGTGCGGGTGATTTTCCATCCGAATTGAAGATGGGTCCATCGATCGGAACCCCATCGTAGCAGTTGTTTCCTCCGAGGCGCACTCCCAATCCGTAGGCCATTGTTGCTTCCGGCCAACCGGCATTTGGGCTGGCGTGTTTACGTGCATCCCGTATGATGGTTTGGATTGAGCGGCTGGGTCTGGCAATCCACAGGATCAATCCGCTCAGTCGGGAGGATAGCAAGCCCATCGCATCATCCAGCCGGGCCGAGCACTTTCCGAAACGTTCGTAACGCTCATCCCGATGCCCGACCATCGAATCGAGGGTGTTGGCGATCCGGAACAACAGTGCGCCGAATGGTCCGAGTAAGAAAGCCCAGAATAGGGGGCCGACGAAGCCGTCGTGAATACTCTCGGCCAGCGCCTCGATGGATGCCCGGCTGATTTCATTGGAATCCAGATGGCCGGTGTCGCGTCCCACAATCCAGCTCAGGCGATTCCTGGCCTGCTCCACATCCTTCTTCAGGAGAGGGGCTTCGACTGCTTTGACGTGTCGGATAAGGTCCCGGAAGGCGATGCTTTGAAAAAGGATCAGGCAGCCCAGTGACCATGCAGCGACCGGGTGGAGGTGCTGTAGCAAGGTGTAGAGCAGTGTGGTCGGGCCAAGGATGCCCGCGATGACGACCATGGTGAAGGCACATCCGCCGCAAATGCCGTCGGTGCGCAAACGCCGGAATCCCTTTTCGGCGAACCGGATCCATGCTCCGGTGATGCGGGTGATATGTGGAAACCGGCGGGGGTCGCCAAGCACGAAGTCCAACACAAGAGCGGCCAGGATCATTCCTCCATCAACCTTCCACATAGCGCAGGATGGGCTCGAGGTTGAGATGCGACTCAAGGACATCGGCCATTTTATCATAGAGCTCCCGTTTATGGGATTGCCAGTCCTCGATTCCGGTTTGGTACGAACGGATCCCTGCTTCCAATGCGAGCGCGCGGCGGACTTCGGCGGATTCAAACATCCCATGCAGGTAGGAGCCCCAGATCTTGCCGAGTCGGACTCCCTCAGGCGCGAGGCCTCCGGTGCGTTCGATTTGGAATAGCGGATCCACGCCGGCTGGCCAGTGGGTGCGTCCATTGTGGATCTCGTAGCAGGTCCAGGAGCTGTTACCGAAGTTTGCGTGGACTTGCTCGATATGCTTGTCTTTTTCAAATACGGTTGTGACCGGTAACAAACCAAGCCCGGCGGTATCACCGGGTGTTCCTGCCACTCCATCGGCATCGATCAGACGCTCGCCCATCATTTGAAAGCCGCCGCATATGCCGACCACCGGGGTGCCTTCGAGTGATTTC
>JAQVLM010000130.1 GCA_028704125.1 Opitutales bacterium | reverse complement strand
CCGCGCTTCGGGCGGTGATCGCCTACGTCGTTCACTCCGAACTCGAGCTGGAACGTCTCAGCGACTACCACAAGATCACCATCCGACGCGATGAAAACCAGCAATCGTGGGGCATTGCAGGAAAAATGCGTACCCTCGCAACCCGAACCAATCATTTGAACCGATGAGAATCTACGAACTGACAGTCAGTGACAAGGCCTACAACGTGAAAGTAAAGTCTTTCAGCAGTCATCAGGCCGAGTTGGAGGTCAATGGCAAGCTGATCAAAGTGGACGTCAAGGCGATTGGGGACGACTTGGTCGGGAAGCCGGTTACCCGGCCAATCGCGCTTTCTGCCGGGTCACCGGCGCGCACCGCACCGGTTTCCTCTTCCAAAATGCCAGTGGCGGGTGCGGGAGCGATCACGGCCCCGATTCCGGGTGCAATCCTCGAGATATTTGTGAAGGAGGGTCAGGAGGTCAAAGCCGGTCAGCCTGTTCTGAAAATGGAAGCCATGAAAATGGAGAATGTGATTCAGTCCCATTTGGACGGCACGATCCTGTCCATCAGTGTTCATCCCAAGGACGCGGTGAGTCAGGGACAGGAACTGATGACGGTTGGCTGATTGACCCATCCATTGAACGAGCCCACACTCCCGATAACCCTGTCTCCGGTACTTTTACGTTATGGAAACCCTTTTGGATTTTTACCGAACCACCGGTTTTGCCACCCTGAGTGGTGGAAACTGGATTATGATTCTTGTTTCGTTTGTGTTCATCTACCTTGCAATTGCCAAGGATTATGAGCCTTTGCTGTTGTTGCCGATTGGATTCGGAATCCTTTTTGGGAATCTGGTTCCTACGATTCCGGGCATGCCTCTGGGATTTAAGGATGAGGGTAGTGTCGTACAGATTCTGTACTATGGTGTCTACAAAGGAGTGTATCCGCCCCTCATTTTTCTCGGAATCGGCGCAATGACCGATTTTTCGACGATGCTTTCGAACCCACGCCTTGTCCTCCTGGGGGCGGCCGCTCAGGTGGGGATTTTTGTCACGCTCATTGGTGCCTTGTGGCTCGGGTTTTCGGATAAGGAGGCCGCATCCATTGCGATCATCGGAGGAGCGGATGGACCGACCGCGATTTTCATTTCGTCTATCCTCGCTCCCAGTCTTTTGGGTGCCATCGCGGTTGCCGCCTATTCCTACATGGCCTTGGTTCCGGTGATTCAACCACCGATCATGCGCATGCTCACCAGTCGGAAAGAGCGCCTCATTCGCATGAAAGCCCCAAGGCAGGTTTCGAAGCAGGAACGCATCCTGTTCCCCATTGGGGTCTTCCTGATCTGCGCCTTGATTGCTCCCGGATCAATTCCTTTGTTGGGAATGCTTTGTTTTGGGAATTTGCTCAAGGAGAGTTGCGTTACAGAGCGTTTGGCCAATACGGCCCGCAATGCGATGATTGATATTGTCACGATTCTGCTTGGTTTCTGTGTTGGGGCGAGCACACAGGCCGAATACTTCCTGCGACCCCAGTCGATTTTCATCTTTGTTCTGGGTGCTTTGTCTTTCGGCCTCGCTACTGCGGGAGGTGTATTGTTTGCGAAGTTCATGAACCTGTTTGTGAAGGACAAAATCAACCCCCTTATCGGGGCGGCCGGAGTATCCGCCGTGCCCGACTCTGCCCGTGTCGCCCAGATGATGGGGCAGCGGGAGGATCCGAACAACTTCCTGCTCATGCATGCTATGGCACCCAACGTGTCGGGCGTGATTGGTTCAGCAATTGCCGCAGGCGTGCTCCTCGGCGTTTTTGGCAATATCCAGTAGCCCGTAATCCGGATTGTCGCTTTCGAGCTCCAGCGGATAGGCTATCGGCCCAGTGAACCAAGGATGATTGTCTTGAATCGGTCTTCCATCGCGAGACGCTCGCATGCGCCGATTAATGTGATGCACACTCTCTTCCCAATGTAAGCGTGATCATTCCGAAGTTTCCCGGGAGCACGGGCTCCGGTAGATCGGTGATACTTGTCCAAACCAGGTGGTGGTTCTCTTGACTTCGACTGTTTGTCGGGTGCGATGGCCGTACGATTCCCTTCGTGATCAGATCAGACTCGCGGAGGGGCATCCGGCTTTTGCTGGTTCAGGAGGTCCGGTTTACCCGATGAAACCGGTGGATGTGTGTCGCTTCTTAATTCGGGTGGTTTTTGCCGTCAGGATTGGATGTCGGTCCGGTTGAAGACTTTGAAGAGGCTGGACCAGGTGAGGGGCTTGCGGGCATGCACAACTGGGTAGCCGGATTGGATGCTCAGCGCATGTTCCTCTTGTCCGTAGGCGAGTATGAATGGCTTTCGAGCTGCCTGATCGGGAATGGCCTGGAGGAGCGGATCGAGCAACGGTTGAGGAACCAGAATCCATTCATATGCACCGTTGAGACTGGGCTCCAGTGGGTCGCTTGAACTTGGATGCGGGATACATCCGCATGCTTTGGCGTCCATCCCGTTGTGCCATAGTAGATCCAGGATCGCTTTCCGAATGGTTTCATCCGGTTCGATGAGCAGCGTTTTCGCGCCTTGGAAGGCGTGGAATCGAGGGACTTCCTCGGAGTTCTGCATGGGAAGTCGAAGATCAAAGGAGAAACAACTGCCTCGACCAAGCTCGCTTTCGACCTGAATGGATCCACCCATTGCCTGTACGAGTCTTTGGGAGATGCTCAACCCAAGACCGGTTCCGCCAAGTCTGCGGGTGGCTGCTGGATCCGGTTGTGAATAAGGCATGAAGAGATCCGGTATCTTATCGGCCGGTATCCCGGTCCCGGTGTCTGTCACGGAGAAGTGCAGAACGGGTCGGTCGGTTTTCGGTTCGGAGCAAGAGACCCGTACGACAACCGATCCTTTATCCGTGTGTTTGAGCCCATTCGAAATCAAATTGACCAGCACCTGACGCAACCGAGGAGCATCGCCCTTGTAGAGAAGGGGGACGCCGGGATCCGCGACCGCCGCCAAATCAACCCCTTTGTTATGAGCTGCTGCCCAGAGCATGCTGACCGATTCATCCAGCAGGGTTTGCAAGTGGAAGTCTGTTGAATCCATTTGGATTTTGCCTACCTCCAGCTTGGACAGGTCCAGTATGTCATTGACGATACGCATGAGGGCTTCGCTGCACCCTTCAATTGTTTCCACATAGTCGTTTTGCTCGTGGTCGAGACTCGTGTGGCGGAGAAGCTGCGTCATGCCGATGATTCCATTCATCGGATTGCGAATCTCATGGCTCATATTCGCCAGAAGGGCGGACTTCGCCAGCGATTCCTGGTCGGCCGCGTTCTTTGCCTCCTCGATTTCCTTGCGCGCCTTTTCGAGTTTCTCGGCGCGTTGCTCCGCAATTTCTATCAGACGGGCATTTTCTATGACAAGAGGATCAAACCCGTCATTCGAAGCGGATTCATTTTCCTTGTCTGCGAGTTCCCAATTCGAGATCGTGACCCGTTCGTCCATCTCGAAGGTTTTGCTGAGCAGTTTGAAGACCTTGTTGTTCTCATCACAAACATGGTTGAGGCAGAGGTTGAGGGGACAGGATAGGAATGGATTGTCCGTGAACTGCTGAATGCTGTGGTAGGCGTCGAGCAACAGAAGATCGTGCCACACGTAGGTTTCTCCCTGTTTTGCGGGGGAAACATCCAGGCTGCTCGCAAATCCGTTCTTCATGAACAGTTCCACGACTTTCGAAATGTCCTCGGCAGTTCCGGTCTCCTCGAACCAGTGCCCTTGCTCTTTGAGATACTTGATGATCTCGGCCCCGATTTCCCGCATCATACGTGATTGGGCAAACGCGTTGTAACGGGACAATACCTTTGCAAAAGCAACCATAGTCCCCTCGTAAAGGGCTTTATCGAAAGGAATCATGATAGAATGGGTGATTGTTGAGCTCTGGATGTTGTCCAAGCGGGGTGTGGAAATAGTATGGAAATCTTATGCAATGAAGCCATTTGGGAGTTGGTTTGCAAGAATAGCGGGTTGATTTCGAGTCTGGCCGGGTAGGGGTTGGACTGGTTCGGTGCTGGGAGGGTGGATGTTTGCCCGGAGGTGTGGGAATGGTTTCCCATCCCCCCGGTACACGTTTCGGTATTACGCTGTGATATGACCCTGCAGGACCGTCACGGTGGCGCTCGTGATGGCCACTGGCACAATCTGGCCGAGCTGATCCGGAGTGGCTGGGAAAAGGACTTTCCGGAAGGCCGGATTGCGCCCCATGAAGAGGGTTTCTCCTCTTTTCGCACGTCCTTCCACCAAAACCGCTTGTGTAGAGCCAACATAGGCGAGGTTTCGATCGAGGGATTGGTGGTGAAGATGGTCCAGCAGGATCTGATTGCGGGTTTCCTTGATTTCTTCGGGAACGGAGTCTGGAACCTCGGCGGATGGGGTGCCACTTCTGGGGCTGTATTTAAAGATGTAGGCCATGTCGAACCCGACTTCCGTGAAGACTTGTTCCGTTTGGCGGAAGTCATCGTCTGTTTCGCCTGGGTATCCCACGATTACGTCAGTCGAGATGCTCAGGTCTGGAACGGCGGACTTCAGGCCGTGGACGATGTCCATGTAGGCGGCAACCGTGTAAGGTCGCTTCATCTCACGAAGGATGCGATCGGACCCACTCTGGAGTGGAAGGTGAACATAGCTGCCGAGTTTTGGAAGATCCCGGAATGCATCGATCAGGTCCTGTTTGAATCCGCGCGGGTGGGGTGAGGTGAACCGGATGCGTTTCAGTTTGGGAATTGCATGAACCGCTTCCAGTAGTTGCACGAATGGGCTTTTTCCGGCAGACGGCCGCATGATGTCTTTGCCATAGCTCGTAACAATCTGCCCAAGAAGGGTGACTTCGCGTATCCCGTTTGCGACGAGCTCCCGTATTTCATCGACGATGGAATCGATCGGGCGGGAACGTTCCTTCCCCCGGGTTTTCGGTACGATGCAGAAGCTGCAGTGCATGTTGCATCCCTGCATGATTGATACGAATTCCGAAACAGGGTGGGCATCCGGAATGTGGTCCCGGATGGTGTCCTGTGATCCACTTTCCTCTTCGAGATCCACGACCGTGGAGCTCTGTGGGCCCAGTCCATTCATGGATTGAAGGATCGCATCGAGGTGCTCCGGAACGTGGTGGAATTTCTGTGTGCCGACGATAAGGTCGAGGTCGGGGAGTTGATCGAGCAATGCGCCGCCCCGGTTTTGTGCCATGCATCCGATTATGCCAACCAGGAATCTCGGGTTGCGTTTTTTTCGGGCAACCAGATAACCCGCTTTCCCGAGCGCTTTCTGTTCGGCTTGATCCCTCACTGAGCAAGTGTTGAGGAGCACAATATCCGCCTCGGACTCGTCCTCCACGATCGAATACCCGCGCAGGCGTAACAGCGCGGCAACGGCTTCGGAGTCGCGCAGGTTCATTTGGCACCCGTAGGTTTTGATGGCGACCCGGTTCATGCTGCAGTTTTCTTGGTATTGATCACGGGAATGGGATCTGGGCTGGAAACAGTGTGTTTTTTACTCATTTGACGCGAGCGCCGAAAGCGGTTTGCCGGTGACCCGCATCACAGACCAGCCTTCAACCTTGCGTGCTCCCATTGCTTCGTAGAAGGCGATGGACGGAGCATTCCAGTCCAGCACCATCCACTCAAAGCGCCCACACCCGGTTTCTTCTGCGATGCGGGCTAGTTCGATGAGCAATGCTTTTCCGATTCCCCTTTTGCGAAATGCCGGTTTTACGAAGAGGTCTTCGAGAAATATCCCGGGTTTAGCCAGAAAAGTGGAGTAATTGTGGAAGAAGAGGGCATAGCCGACTGCTTGACCATCGGCTTCGGCCAGAATCACAGATGCGTAGGGATGGGGGCCGAAGAGGGTTCGCCTGAGCGTATCCTCACTTGCCTCCACCTGATCTTCAAGGTGTTCATACACGGCCAATTCGCGGATGAGCCCGAGAATGGCTGAAACGTCTCCGGCTTCGGCTCGCCGAAGCCGGAATGGATTGGGATCCGATACTGGCATGTCTTCAGGAGGTAATGATGGTGCGGATCTGATCAAGCTCATCCGGGGAAAACTTCAGGTTTTTCAGTGCAGCGATGCTGTCTTCAATTTGAGAAACCTTGGATGCCCCGATGAGCGCCGAGGTGATCCGGCTGTCTTTGAGCAGCCAGGCCAAGGCCATTTGGGCCATCGATTGACCGCGATCTTTGGCGATTACATTGAGTTTGCGGACCCGCTCGATATTGGCCTCGTGGATCAGATTGTCCTTCATTTCGCATACCTTCGATGCCCGCGATCCGCTTGGGATGCCGTCGATGTACTTGTTGGTCAATAAGCCTTGGGCGAGAGGGCAGAATGGAATGCAGCCGATCTGTTGTTTGCCGATCTCGTCGAGCAGATGGTCTTCCACCCATCGGTCCAGCATGTTGTAGCGCGGTTGATGAATCAGGCATGGGGTGCCAAGATCCCTGAGAATGGCACACGCCCGCGCGGTTTGCTCGTGATCGTAATTCGATATCCCGACATAGTGGGCCCTACCACTGCGGACGATGAAGTCCAAGGCTCCCATGGTTTCCTCGAGTGGGGTATCCGGATCCGGTCGGTGGCTGTAAAAAATGTCGAGACTATCCAGACCCAGACGTTTCAGCGAGGCATCGCAACTGGAGATCAGGTATTTGCGGGAGCCCCATTCTCCGTATGGGCCAGGCCACATCCAGTAGCCGGCTTTGGAGGAAACCACGAGTTCATCGCGGAAAGGTGCCAAATCGGTTCGCAGCAGTTTGCCGAAGTTCTCTTCCGCGGATCCCGGAACCGGACCGTAATTGTTGGCGAGATCGAAATGGGTGATCCCCAGGTCAAATGCGCGTCGAACCATGGTCCTTTGGTTTTCAAAAGGGTCCACACTTCCGAAGTTCTGCCATAGACCGAGTGAAAGTGCCGGGAGTTTGAGCCCGGAACGCCCACAGCGGTTGTAGATCATGGAATCGTATCGGGAATCGTCAGCTTGATATGGCATATGGGTGCGTTGATGAAGGGATGATGTGGTGTCTGCCCCGAAGGAAACAATCGGTTCTGCGTGGAGTCGATGTCCTGCTGTGAATGCAGATACGCGGTTCAGCCTATGGTCGAACGAATAGGGTGCCAGCCTGAAATCAACTACGGGTTGCGAATTGTTGCACGCAATCCGATCAATTCCAATGAAAAGCAGGAAGCGCAAGTGGGCTGGCTGCGGGATGTGCTGGGGAATAATCCGAACCGGTGGACGCTTATCACGTTTCACCATCCGGTTTTCTCCCCTGCGAAGAACCGCGACAATCCTAAATTGCGCGGACTGTGGAAGCCTCTGTTCGATGCCTTCAAGGTTGACCTGGTGATGTGTGGTCATGACCACACCTATGCCCGCAGTGGGGATGTGAGCCGCTTGGGGAATGGTGGCCTTTACAATGTGGCGGATGGATTCAATCAGGTCTACGATCCGGATATTGGAACTGTCTACGTGGTGTCTGTTTCGGGGCCGAAAATGTATGATCTCACGAGCTTCGAATGGGCGGTCCGGGTGGCGGAGGATACCCAGCTCTTCCAGATTGTCCGGATTGATGGTGATACCCTGAAATTCGAGGCAAGGACCGCCACCGGAAAGCTCTACGACGGGTTTTCGCTTGTCAAAAGGGAAGGGAAGCCCAATGAACTCCAGGAACTGTTGCCACTGGAAAACCGCAGGGAGCATTGAACCCGTCCCCGAATGGAAGATCCGGTTTTACTGTGGCAGGTCCGACCCGTTTGGCATTTTACCGGCTTTATCCATTTCCTGAAGTGCGGCAATCCGCTTTCGGGTGAGAGGGTGAGATGACATTTTCTCGAGTATGTAGTCTCCATCCTGTTCTTGATGGAGCGTATCCAAGCTGGCCAGCATGGATTGAAGCGGCTCAGTGCCCCATCCTTTGTGGATCATGAAATCTCCCGCGCCCCGATCC
>JAQVLM010000129.1 GCA_028704125.1 Opitutales bacterium | reverse complement strand
CTTCCGAATCGTCAAACGCAACCTCACCCACAAAGGAATCAAATCCAAAACTGCCCACCTTTTCCGCGGCGATTCCCAAAGCCCTTAGACGCGCCTTACTCTCATGAACGAAAGACTGGATCGCCGCAGTCAATGCCAGTGAATCTGTTGGAGGCTCGCCAAATGAAAATCCATCCCATGGAAGACGTAGCGCCTGTTCATGGGCCTGCAAAGCGGCAATCGCTTTCCGTCTTGATCCCATTTCCTCCGATTCCCGCATCCTCCGAATCAATTCTTCCCGGGTATCGAGAACCCCGGCCTGTTCGACCGTAATGAGGTGATGAACGTGCCCCGCAAAAATGCACACCGCAATCGCCAAAAGAACCGCGAGGGATAACCCGAAGCCCGCAGTCCAATCAAGCAACCGGCTCAATCGCGTTACCATTCCAGCTCCTCCCCCGTTGGTGGCGGGACGGCTTTCAGCCGGAGAACCATCTCGAATCCCACCACGTTCAAGCCCTTGTCCAGTCCCTCAAAATTCGCCGAAAAATCCTCCATTTGTTCAATCCGAGGATCCGACAAAAGGGCGCTTCTCACCCGTTCCAGTCTGCCCTTGGCCCTCAAAACCACCTGCCGGTTAACGGCCTGGCTCAAGTTTGCCTCCCGAACCAGCATGCATCCGGCCAAATGAATCGAGCCGGGGCGCAACCTGAATCCATGAACGGAAGGGAACGCCTCATCCCGGCTCAATACCAACTGAAACCGGTCCAACCAGACATCCCCCACCTCAGTCAAAACACCCTGGAGATGGGCAAACACTGACACCCAAACATTTGGAATCTCCCCTATTGACGCCAGACACTCAATCCTCTCACCCAGTTCCACCGCTTGGTTTCTATCCGCCGGATCATCATCGGGATGGGATGCTGTCCATTCCCTCAATTCCCGCTTCAGTTCCGCATGTTCGGAACGGACCTGATCCAACCGGGCCATCTGATGCCAAAGCATTCCAACCGGAGCAACCACCATCAAGCCTGCCAGCGTTGCTGACATACGGGACATACCCATCCATCCCGCCGCGGGATATGGAGAGCCGCCCGATTCCTGAATCGGCCCCAAAAGCCCAACCCGGGATCCCGACATCCAACCTTCCAGGTGTTTCAAGACACCCCGTCCCGGTTCATCATCCGGACGGGCTGAGGGTGACATCCTCAAGTCATGAGGAGCGGATTGCCCAAGCCGGTTCCGAATGGAATCCACATAAGATGACGGGCCACACAAACGAATACCGGTTTCCGGCTTGCACGACGATCCGCTCCGGTTGTGGATCCGCAGCAGCCTCTCCCCGCTATCCGGTCCCGGCTGCATGCGTCCGCCCGCATCCATTGCCCAACCCAAACGGTCCATCGAATAATGTCGCAACGTCAACCCGTCGTCCAGCTTCTCCAAAACCACCAATCCTGCCGGTCCAATATCCCAGATGCTGTCATATTCATGGCCCTCCGGCGTCCTTTCCACCGCAAGGTTCAGGATAGGAGATACAAAAAATTGGACCCTCAACTCCCGCAAATTCCGGATTGAACCGGGCACATTCGATTGCACACCCGCGACGGCGAAAGTGGTCTCCAAGGAATCTCCCCCCAGATCAACCATACTCCAGTCCATACTCCCGGCCGAATGGGGCAACGCCGCTTCAAGATGATGCCTCAGGACAACAGCTCTCGCCTGAGCATTCAGGACAACAGGAACCCTCAGGGCATGAATAATGACCGCATCGGTCGGAACTTCTATCCAACACCTCCGGACCCCGAGCAGCTTCCAATCCACTTCCATCAGAGCCGTCATCGCATGAGCACAAGGATCCGCTCCGCTGACAGTATCATCGGCTGGATCAACAGGCACCCGCATCGCATCACCTACGGGTTTTCCCGAACGCGACAATCGGTGAATCATCCATCCATCCGCCCGTTCCCATGTGATCAAAGCGGCATCGGACAAACCCATCCGAACCTTCCGTCTGCTCCGCTCATTCACCCTGACCCTTTCCGCCTTGGATCGAAAACGAATCCAAACCAAGGCAAGTATCACGCCTACGGAAAACCGGCTCGTCCGACCGATCGCATTCAACATGGGAAGGAAGCGCCCATGTGGGAATCAGGATCCCATCGTTCAGAGGTGCCTCTGCTTCAAACCGCTTCCGGAACGATGCCAGCACATCGGGCCTCCCCGCAAATGAACCCGACATCGAATGGGCATCTGATTCCAGTAAGGCCCCGTCCACCTTCCACTCCAATAGCCAGGAGTGCGGTTGCCCTCCATTTACGGAGGGGTATGACAAATCCTCAGGCAAAAAGAATGACACCGAATAGCGTTTGTCGACGCTTAGTCCCACCATTTCGACAGCGGAACGGAAAAACCGGAACCCCGCGGCCTCGCTGCCATGGCATTGGACAACACGCAGTGTCACATTCTCAACCCTATCCTTCCGGACATTTTCGCTTTCACCCGAGGGGAAGCGGAACGCGAAATCGATTCTCATCCGGATCCATCCGGCATCCGGCAAACCGATGAACTCAACCCGCCTCACATCGGGAAGAGCCTGAACGGCTCCAACGCAATTGCCCGAATACCCCAGAAGAAAGGCAAGGCCAAACAGAATCCACATTCTGCCATACAACATCCAGAAGAAGTAAATAACACGCTTCATATCCGGAAAACACACAATAACACCCTGCTATTGCGGTTTTCGAATAAAAAATACGTCAAATCCGATTTTTCTTTCCGGATATAATGAAAGCCTGAGCGAAAAAGAACACACCCTCGCTGGCAATCCGCCACGAGGCTGCTGCGCCAAAAACAGTCAGCTCCTTTAACCGTTCAACGTATTCAGCCGGTCCAATTCCAGAAAGAGTCGGGCTGAAAGCTCCTTCAAACCTTGTCCTGTGGAGCATGAAATCTCGAGCGCCGGTTCATCCAAGCGACGGTTGAATCGCGTGACCGGAGCCCGGGAATCCAACAAATCCACTTTGTTCAGCACCACCAGCTGAGGTTTTCCGACAAGTTCCTTCGAATAGAGCTTCAACTCTTTCAACAACTGTGCATGATCCTTGTTCGGATCGCGTCCATCCACTGCTGCGATGTCGATGAGAATCACCAGGATCTTGCACCGTTCCACATGCTTGAGGAAACGGTGACCCAAGCCCCGGTTTTCGCTGGCACCTTCAATGAGCCCGGGAATATCCGCAATCCTCAACCTGCGATAGCCCGACTCATCCGACATAAACCCAACCGACGGGTCTTTCGTCGTGAATGGATAAGCCCCGGTTTTCGGGTGAGCGTTGGTCAGGCAACCCAACAGACTGGACTTCCCCGCATTCGGAAACCCGACCAGCCCCACTTCGGCGATCACCTTGAGCTCTACCGCAAAACGTCCGGCCTCACCCAGCGTGCCAGGCGTAGTCTTACGGGGGGCCTGATTGGTGGAAGACTTGAAGGTAAGGTTCCCCTTTCCTCCTTTGCCTCCATTAAGGAGCACCACCCGCTGCCCATGCTGCGTCAGCTCGGCCACCACCTCCCCGGTTTCCTCACTCCTGAAGATCGAGCCGGGAGGACAAGGCAAAACCAGATCCTTTCCACAGCGTCCGGTCTTGTTCCGTCCGGCCCCGGTATTTCCAGTCTCCGCCTTCCAGATCGAATCAAAATGATACCGGCGCAGGTCTCCCTCATTTTCGTTGCACTCGATGATGATGCTTCCTCCATCACCGCCGTTGCCCCCATCGGGGCCACCCTTGGGGATGTATTTTTCCCGCCTGAAACTCAAACAACCGTCTCCGCCCTTGCCGGCGGTCAGGTCCACTGTCAACGCATCGTAAAACATATCACAAATTCCTCAACACTCAACACAACCCCAGACCACCGGATCCGAACCATCGCAACTACAAGCGGGTTCAAACCGTTCATCCGAAAAACTTCCGTATCATCCATGAGCCGGATCGAAGGACATTACCCACAGCTGCCCCACCGTCAACCTGAAACCATACGACTCGAAACCCGACTGGTTTGGCCCCCCTGCCATCAAATGTTTCATCAGAGGTTTGACTTTGTTAACGCGATTGCTTCTCTTTGCGCCATGAAACGTTATGAACCCATCACGCCGTCGTACCGTTGCATTGCTTCAGGCAAGCCGTCATGCACCATTGTGCACGCAAATACCGCAAACGATTCTATTGTTTGACACCCTTGCTGCTTAAGCCTTCCCAGATTCGGGCGTTAATTTGCCCTTGTCCCGTCAAGGGATAGTTTACAGGATAGATATTTCAGTTCGATCTGTTTCTCAAGTCCCCAATGCTCCATACATCCGTCCAGCAAAATAAGCCGGTTTTTCCGACAGGCTTTGCTTTGCGCGGATGACAGACGTTAGAGACCGGGAAACGGAACCACACTGCAAACCCAAACAAACATAAATGAAAATGAACCATCAAACTGCACAGAGGATCCTTCTTGGATGCCTCTCAGGTGGACTTGCTGTCTCGCTAGCCGCGCAGACGGGCACGGAGCCCTACGTCGATGAAGACGTATATATCCTCTCTCCGTTCGAAGTGAGCGCAGGAGAAACCATGGGATACGTAGCCACGACATCGCTGGCAGGAACCCGTATCAAGACTGAACTGCGCGACGTGGGCTCCGCGATCTCGGTTGTAACAGCCGAGTTCATGAAGGACACCGGTTCGACGGACAATGAATCCTTGCTGATCTACACGGCCAACACCGAAGTCGGTGGTGTGCTGGGGAACTTCACCGGGGCTTCAATTGGATCGATCGCCAACGAGTCGGCGAATTTCGCCCGCCCTTCCACGAACACCCGTGTGCGTGGTTTGGCTGCCGCCGATAACACCCGCGACTTCTTCGTCACCGAAATTCCTTGGGACAGCTACGTAATCGACCGCGTTGACCTCCAGCGTGGACCGAATGCAATTCTGTTCGGTATCGGAAGTCCCGCAGGTATCATCAACACCTCGACGAAAACCGCAGGTTTTGATACCCGTGGTGAAGTAGAGCTGCGTTACGGTCGTTACGATTCGATGCGCGCATCCATTAACTACAACCAGTCCGTCATCAAAGATGAACTGGGTGTGTTCGTGGCTGGCTTGATCGATAACAAGAACTACCGTCAGAAGCCCGCATTTGAAGATGTGGAACGTGTCTACGGTGCATTCCGTTGGGAGCCCAAGGCGCTGAAGAAAGGTGGAACCTTTGTTTCCTTGAAGGGGAACTTCGAAAACGGTGACATCACGCGCAACAACCCCCGCACGATCACGCCGATGGACTACATCACTCCGTGGTTCCGTCCGGTGAATGATCCGATGGGTGGACTGGGCAAGGAAGGCTACGATCCATGGACGCTGCAGGACGACATGACCGGAACTGCCGGTCATGGTGGCATGCGCCCGACCATCAACGCCGGAGACCTCGCTGGTCAGCCGAATCCGTATTATCGCCCCTGGCTTGGCAATTTTGCCCAGCAGTTCGCGAGCCCGATGTGGATCTTCGCTGATGAGCATTCCAAGACTGCAAACGACATCCGCACGCTGGAATCCATTGGTTCCACTGGTGCAGGCGCACTGAACAACACCGGTGGCTACAACAACGGTAGTAATTCTCTCGCCTATCACCGCCCGGCCAGCGTGGCTGGATTCTCGGCGTTTGCCCAGAATGCAAGGCTGCCCGACTACGAGTTCGGAACCTACAAGAACTACCACCTGACAGATCGTACGATCTTCGACTTCTACAACAACCTGCTCGATGGTCCCAACAAGGAAACCACCAATGAGTTTCAGGCCTATAACCTGAACCTCAGCGGAACCTTCATGGACAACCTCTTCGGGGTTGAACTCGTGTTCGACAAGCAGGACTTCGAAGACACTTCGATCAGCTTGGTCGATGGACAGCATCAGGGTATCTACCTTGACGTGAACGAAACCTATTCGGACCATACCCTGAATCCGAACTTCGGCCGTCCGTTCATCAGCGATGGTTCCATCTATGGAAACAGCTCGAACAAAGTTGAACGCGAATCCACCCGTGTGACCGCATTCGCTGACTTCGATCTGCCAAAGCTGCTCAAGACAGACAGTCTCTGGGCACGCATCGTTGGTCGCCACACCATCACCGGTCTCTACTCGATCGACAAGCGTGACGACGATCAACGTCAGTTCATGCGCTATGGAACAGGAACCACCTGGGCCAACTACATCTCCACTGATTACTACAAGAACCAGTTGGACATGACCACCAACGAGCGCAACCCGAACTACGTCATGTATCTCGGACCGTCCCTCGCAGGACTCTCCAGCGCATCGGGTGCTCACATTCCGAGGCCGAAAGCCAAGATGAGCCTGACCGATGGCCAGATCCATACGTTTGAATACACATGGACGGGTGACGGAGTGAATCCAGGAGATCCTTATACCAACATTCTCGGACAGGATGACGTCTTCCAGAACGCCAATCCGTCGAACTATGTCGGATACACCCGCGTGCCTATCGACGTCTTGGATGCGACCCGCCAACCGGACCGCGACTTGATGACACGTGAAGCCCGCAAATCGCGTCAGGAAGTGACGTCTGAAGCAGTGGTATGGCAAGGCTACCTGTTCGATCGCTCGATCGTGGGAACCGTTGGATGGAGAAAAGACAGTGTCGAAGCATGGCAAAAGCGTGCAGATGTTGATCCCGTTGTCCGCAGGGTAATCACGCATGAAAACTATGATTACGCTGAAACACCCGACACCGACGTTAGCTCGGAATCGACCAGCTACAGCGTGGCATGGCATATCACGGATTCCATTCGCAAATGGGTGGATTCTCCGGTCAAACTGAGCATGTATTACAACACCTCGGAAAACTTCGACCCGGGTCAGGCATCCCGCGTGAGCCTTCTCGGCAACCCGTTGGAAATGCCCGCCGGTAAGACGGAAGACAAGAGCTTGGTGATCTCCACATTGGATGACCGCTACTCGCTGAAGGTTACCCGTTACTACAACAAGGTGACGAATTCATCCAGCTCCATGGTGAACGGAAACTGGTTCATTGGGGGTCTCCAGGAATGGGGTGCCGAATGGGCGAACATCTTCGAGTATAGTCTCGGAGGACGCACCATGGATACCGCATTCACGGGCCCGGAAGGTCGCTACACTTATGGACCTGCAACCGGTGAAACTGAAGAACAAGCGATTGCCCGCATGCAACGTGCAGTAGCAGGATGGCGCGCCCACCAACAGCGCATCCGCACGGAGCTTCCCGGCTTCTACGAAGCATGGATGATGGAAGGTGATCCTCAGGGTCAGGTTCTTGACTTCCATCAGCAGGGACCTCGGGGCTTCGCTCTCACGGAAGACAGCGTATCCAAGGGCTGGGAGTTTGAGTTTACCGCTAACCCGACGGCCAACTGGCGCATCTCGGTTAACGCAACCCAGGTTGAAGCCGTCCGCAAAAATGTGGGTGGTGCTGAGATGATCCAATACATGGACATCGTCACCGACGACCTGAACAACACACCGGCCGGCGACCTTCGCATCTGGTGGGGTGGCGCTGGAAACACCACCACCCTTCTTGAATGGAACAACGTGATCGGGGCGAACTGGGCACTCATCCAGCTCAAGGAAGGCACCGACGCAGACGAAATTCGCGAATGGCGCTTCAACGTGGTATCCAACTACACCTTCACCGATGGACGCCTCAAGGGCTTCAACGTTGGTGGCAGCTACCGTTGGGAAGATGACATCGTAATCGGCTATCCTCTGATGACCGGCGATGACGGAAAGACCACCTATGATCTGTCCAATCCTTACAAGGGGCCGTCGGAAAGCAGTGTTGACCTCTGGGTCGGCTATGGCCGCAAGCTCACGGACAAGGTCGATTGGCGCATCCAGCTGAACGTGCGTAATGCGTTCGGCGACGACGAACTCATCCCGCTGTCGACGCAGCCTGACG
>JAQVLM010000128.1 GCA_028704125.1 Opitutales bacterium | reverse complement strand
ATGAGAGACGACGGCGAGTTGATATGGATTCCCGACAGATGATGACGGCTAACCATGCGCTGCAGCGAACCCGGCCATCGCGCTCCGGTTGCAATCGTGACGTCCCGCGGGCCGGGTCGCTGAGCTTGGGTCGTTAGAGAGGAAGGAAACGGGATCATGTTTTTCGGTAAGCCATCACCCAAAGCCCCACCCTACGACCGCTTGGACCGAATTGAAAAAAAGCTGGACCTGATCATGGATCATCTCGGACTTGTGCCGCCAAAGCCGGATTACGAAAACGAAATCAAGGAATTGAAAAGGAAAGGGAATCAGATCCAAGCCATCAAACGCTATCGGGAAATCACCGGAGCGGGACTCTTCGAAGCTAAGAATTACGTTGATCAATTGTAAGTATCTGGTATTGATTCTTCCCATCCGAGCCGAAATGCAGCCCTCACCCAAAACCTCTAACGAGCCGGTGGTAACAACTCCGCTCCGCGCTGCGCGCTCCACTCCGTGATACACCTCGACGTTATACAAATCTCAATGAAAACCTCAAAGAACCCAAAAATAGTCACTGTTCTTGTTTTGGCATTGATTTGCCTTTCTTTAACACCACCAGTCCAATATGTGATTGGATATATTTACGGTTACATAGGAGGGTTTATTGAAGGGTTCTTTTCGGCATTTAAAAACAATTAAATAACATCATCCAAAGACACAAGCGGATTCAGGACATCCAAGATGAATGGAATCGGAAAGAAGTAATCAGAAGAGAAGTAAAATTGGAGTTTGACCAAAAATTTGCCAATGAGCGGAGTTTCTAGAAGCGTCTATCCATTCGATGAACGATGAAGGATATGATGAAGATACGAATCGAAGCAGCATTCCCGACCCAAGCACTCCACTCAACAAACACAATCGTATAACAAACCAGTAATGCAACTCGTGACCGCTCCGCGGTCACTCGCACATCACCTCGACGATAGGAGATAAAATTTATGAATTCCTTAGAAGAAATCGATTACTCCAAATACGGACTGAAAGACCTATACGATTGTAGCACTCATATAGATAAAGAAAAATATCCTGAAAGATATCAGAGAATTCTCGAGGTTATTAGAACCAAAGAAGTCGAGAAAACGGAAAGCGTTACTGACCACGCTTTTCGAAGCAAAGAAAAAGAAAATTTAGGTTGTCTTCCTTATGCTATTGGTGGTGCGTGATTTATTCCTCTAATAGGATTCCCTCTTGGATTGATCGCAATTATTTGGGGTTTAGTAAAAATAAAATTTTGAGGTTTAAAATTGGCGCTATTTGGTGCTGCAGGAATATTGTTTACTTTTATCATATATAGTTTGCTTTTTTATTTCGGATTTATTCATAAAGGAGGATTTTACGATGAACTAAAAACACAAATGGCTAAGACGTTATTAGATGAACTAGTGAAAAAACTTGAATACTACAAAGTAGAAAATGACTACTACCCAGAAATCCTAAACGATTTGGTTTCAGATGGCTCGGAATCAGACGGATTCACCTTTATCTACGAACCTTTTATAAGATTTGGAGATAGTAAAATCCATACTTTCAATTACGAACTATTCAACGAAGGTAGTAATTATTTCCTGTTTTCCTCAGGTCCTGACCAATTGAAAGGAACTCTGGACGATATCTTTCCCCAAGTTTCCGAAGATAAGCTCGATCGATTGGGTTACCGTAAGTATCAAAGCGCTAACCAGGCAGGTATGGAAACTCCGTGAGCTCCGCTCACTTCGTTCCATTTTTTCACGTTCTGCAAAATAAGAACCGTATGAAAAGATATATTAAAAATCTATTTGAGAAGAAACTGGGAATAAAAATATTCCGTAACACCCTTCCCAGAGGGTGCGATCTTTTCCACGATATCAATCGTTGGTATGGGATAAACAATTTTCAGGTTGTTTTCGATGTTGGGGCAAATATCGGGCAAAGTGCCATTCAATACTTCAGCAGGTTTCCATCAGCTGAAATTTACAGCTTTGAACCAGTGTCATCCACATTTGAAAAACTGAAAAGAAACACTGAAAATCTGTCGAACCGAGTTCGATTAGTAAATTCTGCAATGGGAAGTTCCAGGGGTAAAAAAGAGATTAATATAAACAGTGACTCAAGGGTAAACTCGATTAAGCACAACGTCTCAACCACAAAAGAGTGGATCGTCATTGATACCGTTGACTCATTCATGGAAAACAAAGCCATCGAGATCGTTGATTTTGTAAAAATTGACACAGAAGGTTATGAATTAGAAGTTATATCTGGTGCAAAAAATGCCCTCATGGAAGAGCGAATCGGAATGCTCTTCATCGAATCCGAACCAATTTCGACCGATCGATCGTTCACCGCTTTTGCCGATCTTCAAGAAGCAATGAATTCCTATGGGTATAAGCTTTTTGGCATTTATGAGCAGCAAATGCACTGGTCTGGAGAAAAGGATATCCTTTTCTTTAATCCCGTCTTTGTCTCTCAGAAAATGTCAGAACAAGACGTTTCACCTAACGCCTACCCACTGCGCGTCACAGCGTAGATTAACTCCACATTCGGCTGGAAATTATTGAATGAATCTCGCCTCACTGAAATAATGCGAATCATGTCCGTTTGGTGTTTCTGGGATTAAAACTCGAAAATCGCCGGGAAAAGAACAGGGTCGGTGAAGATTGGTTGCAACTGGGTGTTCGCGAGCAACTGGAGGTAATGGGCACGGTAAAAAAGCGGGGCTTTCTTTTGGCACTGAAGTGCCTCTTGTTTAGCAACTTCGTAGTTTCCATTTTCGAAGTGATTGAGAGCGGCGATGTATGTGGATTGCAGGGAATCCGGTGTGTGATCCTGAATTTGCTGAGCCGTGATGGTCGATGCGCTCGAAAGCCCGAAATACACCTCTGCAGCATATCGATTGGTGAGTGCACCGAGGTGAATCCCGGTATTGGAGTCTTTGGAATATCTCGAAATCCAGTTCCACAAAAGCAGTGCTGAGGCATGTTGACCGTTGTGAAACCAAGTAAGTGCAAGGTTGTTCAAGGCCTTCAGGTGGAACGGTTGCTCCCTGATGATTGCTTTGTAAAGGGCCTCGGCCTTCTGGAAATCGGCTTTCTTGTAGGCGGTGTTTGCAGATTTCAGCGATTGCGCTTGATCCTGCTCCTGAGGGGCTTGGAACGGGATTTTTCCTAATGCGATAGCGTTTGAAAACTGTTGATATTGCGTTTCCGAGATTTCGGCGTTTCCGAGATTGGATAACGTATCGATGAACCGATCCAAGGACTGTTCTGTCAGGAGTTCACCAATGTCGAATGGAATTTTTGCGGAGCGGTCTTTGAGGAAATGCAGCATATCGAGTGCGTCGTGGGGATCTTTACCTTCCCATGACCGGACTGTAACGCCCGGTCCAGCTGGCAACAACAGCGGATTTCGATATCCCCAAAGGCTGTCGAGTTTGTCTAATGCGGGAATGGGCGACCGGGGAAGTTCATCAAGGATAGCCTCTGCCCATAAGGGTTGCATCCATCGTGTTGGGAATTTTTTCGAATGTTTTATCACTGCATCATTCAGCTGCTCGCGAGTCCTGAACAGGAGTGTTTCGTGATCATAATGGAGTGGATCCGTTACCGTGGTTATGCTCGAGAGGTCCCAGAGATCATCTCTATTCGATTGATTCGCGAGTAGTTGGAGGTGAGCCAACTGCAATGACCCCTTCCACTCGGGAAGGATCCTCTCGAAAAAATGGTTGCGGTAGGAGGAATGGTTTCCGGATTGATTTTGGTTTTCAGTATCATTCCATTCGAAGACACTCAACACGATATCCAAACCCTCTTTTTCGGGAAGGGACTTGTAGAAAGTATCCAACGGATCATGGGACAAATGATAGTCGTTGTTGGCAAATGTAGCCGCTAGGCGAGCTTTGAAACACGATGGCGAGAAGCGATCGGGAGCCCGCCTTATCCAGTCCGCACATGTTCCGGAGGCCCAAAGAGGAAGTGGACGGGGATCGTCCTTGTTTTGTCTCGTGAGAAGCAGGGCGCAGAGGTCCATGATCGGCGTTAGGCCGTTCTGAATATAGGTTTGGTACAGCAGTTCGGGTTCGATCGATACTTCCGGATGTGCGTAGAGGGCGATCAGGGCGGGTCGGATTTTGAGATAATCGGCGTCTCTGAGTGCCTGGATGGCCTCTTCTGGATCAGAAATGGGTTTCTCACCAACAAACTTTTGGTTCAGCAAGTAACTGGTGTGTGAAGGGTTGTGGGGTTCTTTGTTCTGCTCAATTTCAATTCCCAAGGCACGTTTTGCATCGGCCTGGCAAGCCTTACAG
The DNA here is from genome assembly GCA_028704125.1 of Opitutales bacterium. GTDB lineage: Bacteria > Verrucomicrobiota > Verrucomicrobiia > Opitutales > JAFGAQ01 > JAFGAQ01. Next base: position 3,657 of record JAQVLM010000128.1, on the reverse strand, counting down.
GTGGTTCTTTGACTGGTCGCTTCGATCGCCTCTTGGGCTTCCACCTCCTCCCACTGTGCCAAGATTTCAATAAACTTGTCTGCCAAGACTGATGAGATGGGTGTGATACGTTTGGCAATGATTCTTCTCAATACCGGATAGCGCAGATTTTCAATCAGTCGCATGCAGGCATAATCGACCAGAAAGCTTTCATTTTGAACCGGGTAGGACGCGATAACGGCAAGATCAGCTCCAAATTGTTCAACCCATGGATTATTCCGGTTTTGGAGAATAGCAGAGACAAACCTGTCTCTCCGAATGGAATCGAAATCGTCAAATGCTTCATTGAGTCCGGATAACAAATACTCCATCGCAGCTTCATTACCGATTTTGCCCAGCGAAGCATAGCACCCGTCCCGGAAATCCACATTTTTGGAGAGTTCAATCAAAAGTGCAGTTGCCGGTTCATATGCAGCATTTCCGATAATTTCGATAGAACGCAGATATGCATTTTTGTGAAAACCCGCGTCTTCTATATGCTCCTTCATTTTCTCATAAATAAGCCCAAGAAACTCCGGATCCATTTCATTTATCAAAGCCTTCAGGATGGTTTCATGAAAGATCGGAAACCTCGCGTTTACCTCATGAAAAGTAATCAAACGATGTTTCAGAAGATAATGTGCGGCAATCGGGCGCGCTCGTTCCAGATCGACCTTGTGTTCATAGCGCCTGTCGGAACCATCGGAGAACAGATCCAGAAGGTATGCCTCGATATACGGATTGGGTGCTTCGAGGATCTTTTCGATGATATCGGGGTGTAGGACAAATGACATCTCTTCCTCCAATGCCAAGCAAAGCAGGATTTTTGAATAGTCGTCGTCCCGTGCCTGAAGGTGTTTAATGAACAGTTGTATACCTCTTTCCTGCACACCGTGATTCCAATAGGCCCCGGCCGACGTCACCTTTGTTGGAAACCACCATTCATCCCAGTGTCGGAAGTTGATCGGGAGGTCCGGGTCTTGGGCAAGTGCTCTTATCGTAAAACGATCGGTCCAATCCCGGTCGACGATAAGGGGTACACCATCCAGATACGGCACTTCGAGATGAGTGCGCAGTTTGATGAGAGATGAGATCGTAGCGGCACGCAGCTTTGGATCGGGGTTTTTCAGAAAGGGATACAAGGTTTCCACACTTTTTTCTTTAGGGTGATTCCCTAAAGCGATCGCCACACTTCTCAAAAGCAATGAATCCATGGGATTTTGTTGGGCGACATCGACCAACAGATGAAACACCTCTTCGGAGGTATGATCCGCAAGTGCTTCGACAATTCTAGCGGTATTCTCTGATATCCACTTTGTCTCGGGTGGATTCCTCACGTAGTTGATGAGCAAAGCGATGTCCTTCGGATTCTTCGAGGCTGCGAGCTTTTTTACGGTTTCGCTGTGAGTTGAATAGTCCCTCAAGCGTTTGTCTTTTCCAGAATTCGAGCATCCGATCAGTAAAAGCGAAACGGCAAGCAAAGAGGCCAGAAAGCACAAAGTGGCAGGTCGATACGAGCGGAATTTCATAATGAGCGTGACGGAATAAACATCTAATTTCAGGCAGGAAGAAGAAGAACCGCACGGATCCGAACAAGCCCCCATCGGACATGATCGATCAGTAACGAACGGGGACGCAGCTGCATTGCCTTCGGCTCCCCTCCCCTGATGATGAATTCCACCCACCGGACAAGGGGTTACAGGTGCACACTGCGTTGCAAAGGCAATAGGATTCGGGCTCAGGCGATGAGTCATCGCCTGTTCCTTGGGCGGCTGCTGTGAAATGTCCGGGCGAAGGATCATCCTCAGCAAAATAGGTCATGGGTGCAGGCTTGAGGATCTTCTTGCTGTCGATCGTGAACCAGATGAGTGGATTTGGCTGGTTTATGAGATCATCGCCATTCGCGACGATACGATCGTTGGGTTTGTCTGTCATGGTTCAAATTTGGCTGGTTCTTTCTGTTTGCTGAGACTGCAGAGATTCGAGAAGAAACGCTTTCGTCAGAGAGCGATTGATTTCACATCGTGGGCTACCTTTATGTTCAGAGGGAATACCGGTCGGGACGGTCTTGGCAATGCAGTCGCCCGCACAATGCCACTTGCAGAAGCAGTCTTTACAGTAATCGTAGTGTCTGACGTCAAAAGTGCGCAAGTGATTGATTTTTTGAGGATCAAACACAAACTTCTGCGTATTTGGGTCAAAAGCTCCAAAGTGGGCCCATTCAGAGCGGGGATCGTGGGCATCCTTCACTTCATAACAGGCGCTGATGATGCCATTCGACAATACGGTAAAGCCTGGGCTGGAAACACCACAGAACCGTGTTCTGATGCCATTAACCTGGAATCCGGAATAGGTCAATCCCAGTTTGAGTTGTTTGGCTATGTGAAAAGCCTCCAGAAAATATCGAACAAACTCCGAAGCAATCGGGCACGCCGTTTCCTCGCACCTTCCGGAAGCCCACGCTGCCTCAATTTGCAGGCTTTTTAGATTGGGAACGAGCTCCAGCGCCAGTTTAGGCAATTGAGGTAGTGTATGCAGGATGGATTGCGTGCAGGTTGTTCGCAGATGAATCCCGATCGATCCTGAATCAGACAGAATTCTGCAGTTTCGCTGGAGGGTCGAAAGGCTGCCCTTGCCATTGCGGAGCGGTCTTTGTTGATCCTGCAGTGGACCATCCCATGAAAGCGTAATTCCATCGAAACGTTTGGCGATCACCGCTGCTTGAGCGCTGGAAAACACCCCGTTGGAAGCGAGAGCTTTCGTGCATGGAATGTTGAATTGCTCGCTCAAATGATCGGCAAAATCCAAAGCTCTTTCAATCAGCGGCCATCCTTGGGTCGGCTCACCACCTCCATGAAATAGCAATGAGACACCACTTTTCTGATCCTTCGCATTATCAAAAACAAATTCTATCGCAGCTTTGGCGATTTCCCAACTAAGTTTAACTCCTTCGGCAGCTGCGCGCGCGTAACAATAGGTGCAGCGAAGATTGCATTGTTCAGTCGGAAAGAGGGTCACCTCGACAGGACGATAGTCGAATTCCTCGAAAACATCGATTTCTGGCAGTGCTTCATCCTCAAAATAGCCAGAATCGATGAGTTCCCGGATGATCGGGGATTCTAGAGAAGACTGAGGGTTCTGGGCATAAAGCAACGTTTCTCTGGCCGCAGCTTTATTGACAAGCGACAATTTGCCCGCGAGGGGTGCATAAATCATCCATTGATCGCTGTCATCCGTCTGCAGAGCAAATATCTCATGAGCTGCATCTGCCACGATCATGTTTGGAATTCCTGGCTGAAAACAACAAGATTGAGTGGGCGGGAAAGCAGATTGGCCTCGTCCAATAGTTTGCAGAACATGGCAATGCCAGCGGACGAAACCTGTATGGGTTGGGAAGTTGGATCCGAATTGATGCTTGAAGCAACCTCAGAAATCAGATGTTTCCCATCCAAAAGCTGCAAGACACGATGCGCGAGATCATCGAATTCTCCAATGATGCTTCCTCCAAACAAAAGTTGTTTTCCCAACAATTGAATCTCGTTTCTGAGTTTGGGATAGTTATGAAACGGGGCTTTCTGAGATCCGGAAATTGGTAGTATCCAACCACAAAGGGCTCCTAGTCCGGTTGCGGTAGTCAGG
>JAQVLM010000127.1 GCA_028704125.1 Opitutales bacterium | reverse complement strand
AGCCTTCCGGATGAACCATCCGATTTTGCACGGTATTCGGTCCCCACGAAACTCATCACTTACCTTGAGGCAGGATTGCCGATTCTGTATGTCGCACCGGATTTCGCAGAAACCCACCAAATGATTCAAAAATATAACCTTGGATTCCGTATCGACAGATACACCCACTTCCCGACCATTGTCAGCTCACTGCAGAAAACCCGCGAATCGTTGCAGCGTAACGGAAGTCAGCTGCTCTATGAAAGATGCCACCCCGAAACGGCACGCCAACGCCTGATTTGCCATTTAACTGGCGAGAACAAGCCCGACCCGTCCACATGAATGACGCGCTCCCATCTGGCTGTAATCCAGAATCGAATCAGCCAATTGAATACTCGATCGTTATCCCGGCATTTCGAAGGGCCGAGATGCTTGAGCGATGCCTTGAATGCCTCAGCCCCGGCTCACAATCAGGGGCATTTATGGCAAACGAGCCCACCCCCGAACCCGCACAATCCCGGATAACCTACGAGGTAATCGTGAGTGACGACAGCCCTGATCCGCGGGATCTCGAGGCTGTTCGCGCCCGCTTCCCTTGGGTGCGTTGGGTGGATGGCCCCAAAAGAGGACCTGCCTCCAATAGAAACGAGGGGGCGCGACACGCATCCGGGCATTGGCTGGTCTTCACAGACGACGACTGCCTGCCATCCTCAGGGTGGCTGCTCGCTTTTTCCAGAGTAGAGTCCGGACAACCACTTCTCGAAGGCAAAACCATCGCCGACAGGCCCCGCTCGCGACTGGATGAAGAGGCTCCGATTAATGAAACCGGGGGTTACCTCTGGTCCTGCAATTTTGCGATCTTGAGAACCTGCTTCGAGGAACAATGCGGCTTCGATGAAGGCTTTCCCTATCCCGCCATGGAAGATGTCGAGTTCCGGGTCCGTCTAGCGGAGGCCGGAATCAACCCGAAATTCTGCCCGGAAGCGGTGGTGGTTCATCCCTGGCGTCGCACAAAAAAAGGAAACCATCATCGCGAACGACAACTCATAAGCTGGTATCATTTCATTAAGCTTCATCCGAGGCAACGTCCCCGATTCCTGACGCTCCATTTCTTCCGCATATCACTTCGTGTCCTAATCAAAGTAACAATACCGGGCATGATCCGCTACAGACTAAGGGGATCATTGTCTAAACTAACCGAAAATGCGTTTTACGCCATAAAAGGTTTCAAAGCGCTGATGGGCTACGACGAGCCATGAGGATCGCATTCCTTACAGGTTGCACTGAAAACGGACAAGACGGTGTGGGAGACTATTGCCGGATCCTGGCCGATGCGCTTGAACACGAGGGCCATAAAACCGCGCTGATTGCATGGAATGACCGCTTCGTCGAGGAAATCACCAGCCGCGAAAACGGACTCAGAATGCCACGATCAACCCCTGAGCCGATCAAGCAGAAGACGGCCCTTGCCTGGATCGAAAAATGGAAACCCGATGTGCTGAGCCTCCAATGGGTTGCCTTCGCCTTTCATCCCCGGGGCTTGCCCCTGTCTTTTCTCGGCTCGCTTGATGCCATTCGCCCTCTGATACCCAAACGGCACCTCATGGTTCACGAAATCTGGACCGGAGCCGATCCCGATACTCCACTCAAACACCGAATGCTCGGGATCCCGCAGCGTATGCTCATCCGTCGAATGATACGGCTTTGGAGCCCACACTCGGCCCACACCCAAGTGCCGTTTCATCAAGCAAAACTCAAGACTGCCCTGTCCCAGATCAAACTCCTTCCCCTCTTCGGAAACATCCGCCCGACACATCTGGACAGGGCTACCCAGCCAACTGGCAGACAGACCCTCAACCTGATTGTTTTCGGGACAATCCCCCCCGAGTGCTGCGATGGGGCCTTCTTCCGGAAAGCAGCTTCTGCGGCGGAAGACTCTAACATCGGGCTTTCGATCCGCTGCATCGGCAGATCCGGGCCTTCGATCGACGATTTTATCCATGCGGCCCAAGCTTACACTCCCACTATCCGGGTGGAAGAATTCGGCCAGATGAATCCGGATAGCATCTCCGAACACCTCATGAACGCCGACTTCGGCGTGGCACTTTCCAAACCGCTAATGCTCTCCAAAAGTGGAGTCGCGGCTGCCTTTGACGAACATGGGTTACCCATCCTCTGCGCACGACCCGGACCACTGCCACCAGAGCTTGGAAAACCGCCATTTTTCCGTGTTCCGGTGATTGAACTCGACGCCATTAACAGCTCCATCCTAGCCGATTGCAAGGCCCTGCCGGCAATTCCGAAAGTGGACACCGTTGCTCAGATGCTGATAAAAACTCTCATTTGCTCATGAGTCCCGCGATCCATTGTGCCGATGATCAAACCTGCATGCCGGGACACCCGGCCGCACAGCGCTTGAAATTGCTCATTTGCGGTTCCTCTCAAGGCGCCTATGGCGGAATTGAAGCCGTGATGTTCGCCCTCGCCGATGCTGCACGAAACTCGGGTCGATTTGAAGTTCACATCGTTTTCAAGCTCGTCAAATCCGCCAAAGTGCAAACCTCGCTGGAGGAAATGATTCATTCGTGCGGACACGCTTGTCACATCGCCGGCCGCATGGATCCCAACCTTTTTTCCTGGATCGATGAGAGTGATTTGGTGCATGTCCAGAATGTCCCGCCCGACATCGTCGGTCTTTGCAAGCTGCTGGGAAAACCCCTGGTTTCGACAATCCACAACTATCGACGGACCCGATTCAGCATTCACCGGTTTCTGTGGGACATGTGCTCTAAAATGTGCGACTACATCACATTTAATTCGGCATTTGTCATGTCAACCTGGGATCGGGGGGGGCCAACAGGAAGCACCATGTGGTGCCAGCGGTGTGCCGGATACCCGATCACCATCCTCCCGGCGGACAACGAAAGGGGTTCTCTTTTATTTCGAGATGGATTCCCAACAAGGGAGCCGACCTCCTCATCAAGGCCTATCAATCGGCGGATTTGGATCCCGATAGATGGCCCCTTGCCATGATGGGTGAGGGGCCTGAGCTTTCGCGTATACGCGATGAACTGATTCCAAACGGATCTCCAGGAATTGAACTCCTGGGAAGGGTCCACGATGCCGAGAAATGGCAAAGGATCGCCAGCTCCAAATGGTTGGTAGTGCCCCCGCATACCCTCGAAGACATGGGACTTACCCCCATTGAAGCCCGCGCATTGGGGACTCCGGTCATCGCATCGCGCGACGGAGGATTGATTGAGTCGGCAGGAGACCATGCACTTTTCTTTGAGCCTGGCAACGTGGATGAGCTCCGGGAAAGACTCCAAGAAGCCGCCCGGATGGATGATCAAGATTACTTTTTGATAGCGAGGAAATCCCAGGATTCACTCCACTCCTATCTGGTGCCCTTCTCGTTTTACCATACCCTTTACCATAAGGCCACCCAGACCACCGTACCGCATCCTGCCGCCACCTGAAACTGATTTCATCCCATTGTTTCCATCGTGATACCGCCTGTCATACTCAGCCACCCGACCGCAAATGTCTTCAGTCTGGCACTCGCAGAACACCTGGCTGCAAGCGGTACACTCGACAGCTTCTGGACCTCTCTGGTGTGGAACCAAACCAGCCATGCGGGAAAATTCATGCCCCGGAAATTACGGGCTCAGCTCGAGCGCCGTGCAGTCAGCCCACTGCTTCGCCGCTTGGTGCACACGCATCCCTGCCGGGAAATCGGCCGTCTGTTCTTGCAGCGTTCGGGATTGAACATGCTGCACCGGCATCCACGCTCACCTTTTTCTACTCAGGCGGTCTACACCTCCCTCGATCGCAGAGTGGCAGACTGGATTCTCAGGCATCCATCACCCGGTGTCATCTACGCCTATGAAGATGGTGCCGCCACGAGTTTCCAAGCTGCGGCACAAAGAGGATGCTTCAGGGTCTATGATCTGCCGATTGCATACTGGGAACTCAGAAAGTCCATCTACGATACCGAAGCCCAACGTTATCCCGACTGGAGGGAAACCCTTCAGGGCGCGGATGATTCTCCGGATAAGCTCACCCGTAAAACACAGGAGGCATTGGATGCCGATCTGATTGTTTGCCCAAGTGACTTCGTCAAAGATTCCATAGTTCAGTCCAAAGTGGGAACAAAACCAATAGCCGTGGTGCCGTTTGGTTCCCCGCTTTCCTGCCAGAACCCGAACCCTGTTTCCCATGATATCCATGGTCCGCTCAGGGTCTTGTTCGTCGCATCGCTATCCCAACGCAAAGGGCTGGCGGATCTCTTTGAAGCCATCAAGCTGCTTCCAAAAAACAGCATCTCCTTTCAAGTGATCGGGTCATTGTTGAAGCCCCTGGATTTCTACCTGTCCAGATGCCCGACTATGGATTACCTTGGAACGATGCCGAGGACCGCCGTCCTCGATGCCATGCGCCGCTCGGATGTTCTTGTATTGCCTTCCCTGGCCGAGGGACGGGCACTCGTCATTCAGGAAGCGCTCAGCCAAGGTTTACCCGTCATCGTTACCCCCAACACCGGAGTGTCAGACCTGATGATCGACGGAGAAAATGGATTCACCGTCCCCATTCGCTCTCCGCAATACATTGCGGATCGATTGAATTGGTTCTGCGAAAACCGGAATAGCATCTCAGCCATGCGCATGCGATCCGTCGATAGTGTCCGGAACCTTTCATGGGATCGATACGCATCCGGTATTGTCAACTCGATCGAAAGCCATATCTCGTGTTCATATCGGGATTGAAGCTCAGCTCAATGGAGAAAAAACACCAGCGCCGTTCCGGGGCAACATCGCCCCTCAAAGATCCACTTAAACTGCTCATCTGGTTATATCTGATCTTGTTGCTCTTTGAAGGCGCACTAAGGAAGTGGGTTCTACCGGGCATGTCGGACCCATTGCTCATCATCCGCGATCCCTTGGTTTTTCCAATATACTTTCTGGCGTATCTGCGCACGCCGAAATCAATCGTCAACCCATACACCATGAGCATGACGCTGACAGCTCTTGCAGGGATGCTTACCGCTATCGTTCTGGGTCATGGCAATCTAATGGTGGCCGCTTTCGGGGTCCGGACGCTGATACTCCACTTCCCCATGATCTTTGTCATCGGATACCACCTGCGACGCGATGATGTCATCCTCATCGGGAAGTTTCTGCTGCTGCTTACGATACCAATGACCCTCCTGCTGGCCGCCCAGTTCTCCAGCCCTCAATCCGCATGGGTCAACCTTGCTCCTGGCGGATCCTACGGAGGCGGTCTTTCCGGAGCTCTCGGCAAGTTCCGGCCGCCCGGCACGTTCAGCTTTATCACCGGGGTAGTCCAATACTACACGCTTACCATGGCATTCCTCATGAGCGCCTTGTTCGAGAGACGTTACTTCTCGCTATGGGCGACCATCGCAGTTGCTTCTTCAATCCTCGTATCCATCCCGGTTTCCATCAGCCGCAGCCTCCTGCTCAACCTCCTCATTGTCGTGGCTGCCGCCTTCTACGGGGTCCGTAGGGCCGGCGGATCCATGCATCTATTTGGCCGTCTCGCCCTGATATCGCTCATTGGATTCATCGTCGCATCACAGTTTGACGTCTTCGACGACGGGATCGAGGCTTTCACTGCCCGCTGGGAAATCTCCACTAGCGAACAGTCCGGAGGGTTTAAAACAGCCATTCTGGGTCGTTTTTTTGGTGAACTCACCCGTCCCATCAGCCAAGTATTCAACACGCCAGCCTTCGGAAATGGAATCGGACTCGGAACTCAGGTTGGAGCAAAAATCACTACAGGAACCAAAGGCTTTCTAATGGGCGAAGGTGAGTGGGAACGGATCATCTATGAGATGGGAGGTATTCTTGGATTAACCGTCATTCTCACCCGGGTCATGCTGTGCGTCCGAATCGGGCGGCTCACCCATTTCGTGCTCGCTCGCCGCAACCTTCTCCCATGGCTACTGTTTTCCGCATCCGTTCTTCTCTTGTTCAATGGTCAATGGGGTCAGCCCACCACTCTTGGATTCGCTGTCTTCGGAGCCGGACTCAGTCTGGCAGCCCTTCGGCGAACGGAAACACCAACATCGCCTTCCCGTCGCAAAGAAAATGAAACCTGCTGATTCAACTGAGGAGAAGGGCATCTGCGACTGCCATCCAGACCAGTCCCAACCGGATGTCGTGCTCATCGGGAACTACGTTCCAGATCAGCAACACAGCATGAACCGGTTTCTCCAATGGCTCGAGTCCGGATTATCCGAAAAAGGACTAAAGGTGGAAGTATGGCGCCCCGATATCCTCATGGCACGCCCCTTCAAGAAACAACGAAGTGGGATGGGCAAGTGGTTGGGGTATTGCGACAAGTTTCTGATCTTCCCGATGAGGCTCAAACACAGGTTGCGGAATCCCCGGCTATCCAATGCGATCATTCACGTCGTCGACCATTCAAATGCGGGATACATGGATGTCCTTCCGCCGGAACGTTCGTTGATCACTTGCCATGATGTACTTGCAATCCGGGGCGCACTGGGTGACCCGTCCGCATGGGCTAAACCATCAACCACTGGACGATTACTCCAGCATTGGATTCGATCTCACCTACTCCGGTCCCACCACATTGTCTGTGTCTCAGAAACCACTCGCATGGATCTGCTCCGCTTGCCGGGAAAACGACCGGCATGCCAACGCATCCGGGTCATACCCAATGGAATAGACCCGGTCTTTTCTCCTTCAATACCCGACCAGGAATCATCCATCGAGCTACCCAAGGAGTTGCAGGATCATCGTTTCCTGTTGCATGTGGGAACTTCCCATCCCCGCAAAAACCGAAGCATTCTCATTCCGGCCTTTGACGCCATTGCAAACGACTATCCCGACCTCCGGATGGTTTTTGCAGGTGAAGCATTCAACAGAGACGAACAGCATAGCATCCAATCATTGTCTTCGGCTGACCGGTTTATTCACATGGGACGTGTTTCCGATGCCCAACTCTCCGAACTCTACAGGCATGCCACTGGTCTTCTATTCCCTTCATTATCTGAAGGATTCGGGTGGCCTATTCTCGAGGCCCAGTCCAGTCGTTGCCCCGTGGCGTGCAGCAACCTCAGCTCCCTTCCCGAAGTCGCCGGAGAAGGTGCCTGTTTGTTTCAACCGTCGTCTGCTGCCTCCATCGCCCAGGCGATGCGCTGCCTGGTCGACCCTCATCAACGCCAGACACTGATTGAAGCGGGATCAGCCAACTGCAAACGCTTCGCCCCTGAGCAAACAATCGAGGCCTACATCCGTTTCTACAGCGACCTTCGTATCAAACCCGACAGGTGTTTTTGAAGAAACCCATTCACCCGAAAACCAAGTGGTGCTTGCGACAAAGGCCTTCGCCTGTAGCATGCAAAACGCCGGTCAAAGATGACTTGGACCATCCAGAGGAGCACGCATCCAAAGAGTATGATCTCCATCGGGAAGTGGCTGCAAATTATCCATGCGGTATGCATTTGGATCCAGTCGATAACGGTCGTAGAATCCATTCTGAAACTCATACACCTCTCCGGAATCGGGATCATACAGCCTCTCCGTTCCCATCATCGTGTCACTCCATTTCTCCGATAGGATATCGTGTGTCTTCTGGCGCCTCTCCCATCCCTTCGTGATGATTTCGGAAGACTCCCTGAGCGTCTTTCCGGCTTCCATGATTTTGCCAAAAACATCCCGTTGTCGCAGGATATATTGGCGCGCATACTCGGGGTTAACCCGGAAACTTCCCAACGCCATGACTAGAACAGGTTCAAGATCAGCAAGTTCCCGTTTCGGTGCGGAGATTCCCATCACCAGGCAAGCGTATCCATTGCCTCCACCCGGGCCATTCATAAAAGGCATGAACGGAACCATTGGGGGATGTCCCAATTCTTGTTAAAACTCTGAGAGGTTTCCAGTTGGCTGGGTAGAGTGTTTGGTTATTGGAGTGGTGAAGTCAATGTTTTGGTGATGGCGTGAAGGATGGCCTCGTGGAGCGAAGGC
>JAQVLM010000126.1 GCA_028704125.1 Opitutales bacterium | reverse complement strand
CCGATGGATTGTTCACGGAAGCGTCCAGAACATGGACACTCGCTGGCAACCTGGCCGGACCCATCTACGATTTCGGCAAGACCCGCAATCGCGTCCGCTCCGCTGAGGCGCAACTGGAAATGGCGGAGTGGAACTACCGCTCCATCGTCCGCCAGGCTTTCCGGGAACTCAAGGATTCTGTCACCCGGGTCAATTTCTCGAATGAATCGGTGCAATCGCGCACCAAGCAGGAACAGGCATGGAGGCGGTATCTGGACATCTCCATCAATCGTGACGAAAGCGGGTATTCCGATCCGATCGAATTGCTCGATGCCCAGCGGGGACATTTCGCCGCCGAGCTTGCGCTTGTTACCGCCAAGCTCAACCGCCTGACCGCCACCGTCGATTTGTTCCGCGCCCTTGGCGGCGGCTGGGATCCAAATCCCGCATCAACGGAGCCCGCAGAATAGGTCCAACAGCGCTTCATCCTCTTCCCTGAAACATCAACGGGCGGTCCTGCATAAGCGGACCACCCGTTGAATATAAGGCATCAGATAGCGGCTAACTCACTCTGTGGGAGCTTCATCCGACTGAATATGCCGGCGCACCTTATCGGCCAGAGAAGCAATAGCCTCGTCCAAAGCCATACGGACTGCGTCATCGTTCACATTCAGCGATTTCCCGGTTGAGGAAAGCGTTGTTTTGCTGCCGTCGCCACCAAGCAAGGACACCGAAATCCTACAGCCCCATTGTTCAGCATCATCTCCGGAAGCGCCATTACCGCCATTTCTGAAAATCTCACACTTGTCCAGCTCAAGACGGAACGGGGCATCGCCGACTCCGGTAAAGACGCGACCAAACTCAGACCCTGTCGCCACTGCCAAGGGCTTCTGCAGTTCCGGAGCCGTCACCTCACTCTTCAAATCAGCTAATTCAGCACTCAGCACCACCTCCGGAATTGGAACCTGATCGGTCAGGGGATCCTTCTCTTCAGTGGCAAAAAGAGGAAAGGCATTGAGAATGCCAAACACCGCCAGAATTGAGGAAATCCGAATCGTCATGTTGTATTTCATATAAAGCACCTAAGCTATGAAGCAATCCGGCGCTGTCAATGGATGGACAACGAATCCATTCCGCCCATAGTGGGAATGCAGCACAACGAGTCCTCAAGTTCCTAATGCAGCGGAATAGACCGGATTTGGTCGATTCTTCTCAGGAACAAATCAGGGGTACCCATCACCAAGGCGGAAGAGCATACCAGGCGATTCCCTCCAGACGCAATTCATGTTCCGGAACATTCTCCAGGATCCAGTCCTTTTCGTTCTCGAAAATGGTGTAGAAGTGAGACCCTGTCCGCTCCGAGTAGAAGCGATAGACCGGCTTTGTTCCCTCAACCTGGGTTTCGAAAGCATAAAACACCACCCCGCCAAAGCAGAACCTTGGATTCACCTCACCCGCAGCAGCTTCCGCATCGTCGAGGGTGTAGAATTGGCTGGACGAATCCATGTTCAAAAACCGCCGAACCGGCTTCGAACCGGCTTCCGCACAAGGAAGCACATAATGGTTAAGTCCATCATAGACCCTGTGGCGAAAAGCCAGATTGATTTCATAGTCCGCAGCGGTCAAGAATGACACCCCACTTTCAGGTTTGGAACCCAATGGCGATCCGTCCTCCGCATATGGCATCCTGAAACGAAACAGCGGGACACCCTGAGTCCGATAGAGAATCCCCATGTTGAAAGGGACCACATCAGATACACCCAGCAGTTGCCGGGTCAGCGATGGTTGCTTTTCACCGTTGATCAACCCGGAGAAGAGATTCCCTTCTTCGTCCGCGAAGTAAAAACCATCCCCGGATGTCGTCTCAGGATTGGCGACAATCTCAGAAACGACCGAAGAAACTCCGTCAGCCACAAAAACGGGTGATAGCCCTGCGTTTCCGCCAACCGCCCAAAGCTTATCGTCTTTGGATATGTAGAGGCATTGGATAAGGCCTACAGTCGCGTTTTTCACCTGCTCCGCCAGCTTCCCGACAGTGACACTCCCGGACCTGACCATGTGAAGGCCAGATTGGGTAGCCCACTCGGATCCGACGCCCCACAAACTGTCATCCCGAAGGATAACCACACTCATCGACGGGCCCGCATAGGCAGCCTTCACCCCCGACAGCAGCTTGAACGGCTTCTCACAATAGGCCGGAGCATCTTCGTAAAGCCGGGGTTGATTCATGGCTCCGGGATTGTTTCCGATCAAATACAGCTCACCGCCTGTGGTGACAAATAGAACATGATCAAGCGCTGCCGAAACCTGTGCAACCGCCTTCGCGACCAACTTCGACTCATGATAATCCATATCGAGCACCCCTTCGGAATTCGAAGTCATGGATATTGGCTGTGTCCACAGCATCTTGGATTTGGTCACATAATACAGGTTTGCAGAATCAGCACAGGCTTGAACAACATCTCCCGCAACCCCTCTTTCCCAAGCGAAACTATCGTCGGTCCTCCACCAGTATGCATACAATCCACCTTCATCGTTCAAAGAAAATGCCACTGGAGAACGGGATGGGCAGGGGGTTCCTTTGAGGGACAAAATGTGGGATCGGTGAAACTCGGTTAGCCAAGGCTCATGAATACCGGCGGATCCGCACCTGACACCGGGAACCAGGGATCCTTGGAGACCCAAAACCATCAGCGGACTGATCAACCAAAGCATTGGCCGAAGCATCTTTGAGGCCCGGTCCCAACGCGACACCAACCGATTATGACCGATGGTCGGCGCACAAAACGAACGCCACAGAGTGGATATCATGTTATTCATAGACTGTAAAAGCAGGAATCAGAAGCCCTTCTGATCCAATCCGAATTGGGATAAAAACGGACGGTTCGCATCCACCAGATCACAGCGCTGCTGCACACTGCCATGGGCGTGGTACAAATCCTCAGGGGTATTGCGCGCATAATCCAACAGCTTCTCCACCGTTGTGGTTGCCACATGCAGCCGGGTATCGCTGGATGCGTAGTAGATGAAAACGGATCCATCCGCCTTTGCCACAACTCCATTCGAAAAAAGCACATTGGATACATCCCCCACCCGCTCTTCCTCAAAGGGCGCCAGAATGTAACCACCCGGCCGATGGATCACCTTTCCCGGGTTGTCCTTGTCGCAAAGCATACAATACAACACATAGCGCAAACCAGCCGCCGTGTTGCGCACACCATGGGCGATGTGCATCCATCCACCAGAGGTTTCGAAAGGAGCCGCCCCGGACCCCATCTTCGCCTCCTTGATCGTGTGGTAAATGCGCTCGTCCAGCACCTCCTGCTTCCCGACCACACAGGGATTCATCGAATCGGAAAGACCCCATCCGGTATGCCCTTCCGTCCCGGCATCGATGAAAAACTCCATCGGGCGGGTGTAGAGCATGTATTTGCCGTTCACAAACTTCGGGTGCAGCGCCACGTTGCGTTGCTGCGCATTCGGATGCTTGAGATTCGGCAAGCGTTCCCATGTGTCCAGGTCCCTGGTGCGGACAATGCCACAATCCGCCACTGCCGAAATCGTGTCCCCCGGCTTCGCCTGCGGGTCGTGACTCTCCGCGCAGAAAAGACCGTAGATCCAGCCGTCTTCATGACGGGTCAGGCGCATGTCGTAGAGATTGGTCTCGTCACCAACACGATCGAACACGACCGGTTTCTCACGGAAGCGGAACTGATCCACTCCGTTCGGAGAGTCCGCAATCGCAAAAAAAGATTTCCTGTCCACTCCTTCGACCCGCACGCACACCGAAATGGAGCCATCCGCGTTCTCAATCGCACCCGCATTGAAGGCCGCGTTCACCCCGATCCGCTCGATCAGGTGCGGATTGCGGGTTTCGGAAAAATCATAGCGCCAGGTCAGCGGCACATGATCCGCGGTCACCACCGGATAAGTCCACCTCTCAAAGAGACCATTGTACCAACGCCGGTCTGGCGTATTGGGACGGTTCAGGAGTTCGTGGTGACGCCTCACCAGTTGCTTCACTTGATGCTTAAAGAGGGATTCCATGGTGTCTGGGATGTGTTATTGCTATATAACTCTATTATATTCTTTTGTTATCCACTATCACCGCCGAATTCGCAAGCCAAATTTTGATTCATCCAACACGATTACCTCAAAACACGCCTCCATCTCCATTGAGATTCTTTCCTTTTCTTTCACCAAAAACACCAGCTTACTGACTTAATCGACTTTGTTACGCACCGACTCATTACGAACAAGGAACGGCTTTACTGCTATCTGATCGCAACTGCTCAGGAGCAAAGCCTGATTATTCCGGGCCGGAGAAGGGCCAGTCGTCGGTGCGGAAAGGTGAAGACGGAAGACGTTGATCATTCATGAGGTTTGCATGGATCGGGTTGTCCGACCAGGCATAGCGAACCGCCACCGGGTTTGGAACCTCGTCCGCGCGCACGAGAATGCAATCCACGCCCATGATGCGGGCTTCCGCCTTATGGAACACGCGATCTTCGCCCGCAATCGTGAACTCGCGCAAGGGATTGCCATGGAACGCCTTCAGCCCCTTGCCCACGTTGTCGAATCGAATTTCGATACCATCTCCTGTCACGGTATGGGAGCGGACAACGGGCCCTCCTTCCAAATCCAGAACACCATAAATGTCGGCCAGTGCCCATCGGGCAAGCCTGCGGCCCACATCGTGCTTATTGCGGGGGTGGATGTCGTCGAGTTCTCCGAGATCAATCGCCACCACGAGACCAACCTTGGGCGTCTTTTGACTGAAGCGGAGCTGGCTGTCGCGCACGCGTGACCAACCGGTATCGACCGGATCTCTGGACAGTTTCATGTAGTTGGCCAATTGCACGATGCCGAACGGCAGCTCCTGCTGCCCCCAGCGCGTTTCCCAATCCTTGAGCATGATGCCGAGGCGCAATTCATACAAATCCGGATCCCAACCGACATCCGACTCGCCCTGATACCAGATACTTCCCTTAATGGTGTATGGACTGACCGGAGCGAGCATGCTGTTCGCGAGGATGCCCGGCCGGTTTGGGCTGGCAGGACCTTCCGGCTCCTCCGGCCCATTGACATTCCAAGGCCCTACCGCCGGTGGACGTTCGTCTTCCACACTGAAACGCCACTCGCCTGAAAGCGGCAGCTTCGCTCCATCGGGATTCACCAGAACCATGGAATCCGAACCTGCCGTGAACCCGCCATCGCCCGCTTCATCGAACAGCCGCACCGCAATCACGACCGAGCCATCCTTGGTGAGTTTGGAGGGGACCGTATAGACGCGCGGAATTGAATACGGCTTGTCTTCACTTCGCATGTGGGAACCCACTTCCTGTCCATCCACAAAAGTCATGTCGAGGTCATCAATCGGCCCGAGCTCGAGCGACAGATCCTTGTTTTTGAAATCCTGGGGCAACGCCACCTTCAAGCGGTACCAGATCGCCCCGTCGATGTTTCCGATGTGGTTTTCGATCATGTTCGGGAGCTCCACACGGTCCCACCCGGAATCATCAAACTTCTCCTTGTGGAATCGGGAAGCCTCCTTGCTGATCCCATTGTCCACATTGATGACCAGGATATCGTGCTCCTCGGCATACGCTTTCATTTCCTTCTCCCACTCCGCATGTACCTCCTCGAAATTCTCCAACTGAGCATTCCATTTCCGAACCCGTTCGGCCGTATGCGGATTAGCAAGCAAAGTCTCCTCGCGGACCCATGCCGCGATCGGGGTGCCGCCCCAACTGCTGTCGATCAAGCCGATTGGAATATCCAGAACCTGCTGGATATCCTTGCCGAAAAAATACCCGATCGCGCTGAACGCAGCGGCGGATTCCCCATCGCAAACCGCCCATTTGTCCCCGCTCGAAAACCGTGGCTCCTGAACCGTCACCCGGTTCACCTGAAACAAGCGGATTGCGGGATTGCCACCGCCCGCGATTTCGATGTCACCATCGGCGGCATCACGCAAGGTCCACGCCATATTCGACTGACCGGAGCAAAGCCACACATCCCCCACGAGCACATCCTCAAAGCGCAACTCGGTCGATCCAGACGACACTTCCAAAACCCGGCCTTCGGAAGAGACGTCCATGGGCTGAAGCTGCAGCAACCACTCACCATTGGAACCGACGACTCCGCTGACCTCCTGCCCGGCAAAGACGGCCTTCACCTCAGCGCCTGCGTCCCCACGACCCCAAAGATTAACCGGGGCCTCACGCTGAAGGACCATGTGGTCCGAAAACACACTCGGCATCTCGAGTCCCACTGCGGCGGCGCACACAAACAGACTCAGTAAAAAACACAATACACAGTTACGCTTCATATTCCGGGATAATTGGATTAAGTCGGAGTGGGATCCTCTGGACGGCGGAAATACCACCATCCGGGGCATTCGAATCCTTGCTTCATTCAACCGGATACGCCAAGCATCGGGTTCGGTCAATAGAACTTTTGTTTGGCCGTGCGTTCAGGACCGCCACAATGCACGATTCGGGCTGGCGTTGGGGGCCAGCGCCCGACGATCGCTTCGACTATTGCCCCGTAGGCTCCGCTTGATCCGGCAGGAGCACCGCCCGCAGCACAAGCGGAGCCCTGAACCCCGTGACAAACAAGACGTATCCGGATACCATGTTGAAGAGTCCGAGCGCGAAATCCTTTAAGGAACCCTCGACCACATCCCGGAAGTCAAGTAGAACCCACTGATCCAGAAACACCCTCCAGATCACCACGATAGCGATGGCGTGGATCACGGCCAGCAACGGACCATGACGCCCCTTTAGGAGGAGACTCCAGGCCATTCCGGGTATCACAAACACCCAAAACAAGACAATGAACAAGAAACCGATTGCCAGAAAAGTCCCGGCGACCAAGGCCTTGAAGGTGGTTTTCAAAAAGGGTGCCATCGCGATCCGGACACCGATCAAAGGCGGATACGGCCCGACGCCAGACCGTCGAGAAAGTCCGCATAGGTCCGGCGGATCCCTTCTTGAAGCGAAATCCGGGGTTCCCATCCCATGCTGCGCATGAGCGAAATATCCATGAGTTTGCGGTACATACCATCGGGCTTGGTCGGGTCGAAGGTCAACTGACCCTCAAAACCGATCCCGGCCTGCATGGTTTGAGCCAACTCAAGAATGCTGACATCGCTGCCGGCACCCACATTCACCCAGTGCGGCGGATTGTCGTGCCCCAGAAGAAGGGCAACCGCATCCGCCAGATCATCGACATGGAGAAACTCACGCATGGGACGACCCGAACCCCACAGAACCATCTGGGAATCCCCCCGGACCTTGGCCTCGTGAAAGCGCCGAATCAGAGCCGGAAACACGTGGGAGTTCTCGAGGTGATAGTTATCCCCGGGACCGTAGAGGTTGCACGGCATGGCAGAATGATAGCACACCCCATACTGCTTGCGGTAGTATTCGCAAAGCTTCAACCCGGCAATCTTGGCGATCGCATAGGGTTCATTGGTTGGCTCAAGCGGGCCGGTCAGCAGGGAATCCTCACGGATCGGCTGAGGATTGTCCTTCGGGTAAATACAGGAACTGCCCAGATTCAGAAAACGGGCGACCCCGTTCTGCCATGCGCCATGAACCAGATTCAAGTTGATCGCTAGATTCTCGTGCAGAAACTCGGCGGGATACGTGCTGTTGGCATGGATCCCTCCCACCTTCGCGGCAGCATTGATGATGCAATCCGGTTTCTCCTCCTTGAGAAAACGATCCACTTGAGCGGCATCACAAAGATCGAGCTCACTGCGGGTGCGCGTGATCAAGGTAACCGACTCCGGCCAACGCGAACAAATCATGCGACAGATGGCCGAGCCCACCATCCCCCTGTGTCCGGAAACAAAAATCCTTTGGTATTTCATCGATGCATCCTTTGGGTTTGAATCCCGTCCCCGCCAGGCAAAGCCCATGATAAGGCTTCATCCCTTGGAAACCGGATCCCAGAGCTTAAGCAATACCACAAAAATCAAGGGGCTCAACCCGAAAGTTCGAACCCCTTATGCTTCGTAAATTCGCCCAAAAAGCGAAAAAAA
>JAQVLM010000125.1 GCA_028704125.1 Opitutales bacterium | reverse complement strand
ATCAGTTCGCTATTGCCTCTTTCCTCCGACGAGCTTTATTCCCATTCTCGGAAAGAGGCAATGCGCCCACCCCACCTTCATATACAAATTTCACGCCCACCTGTCCAAGCAACCGATACCACATCCAAGGCATCCCGTAAAGGTTGATGAAAAAGATCAATAACATTCTCGTAATCAGCAGATTGCATGAAAGAAAGCTTAGTCAAACATTCGACAAGAATCAATACTTAAGTTGTTGAATATAAGCAACTAACAAATCGCAAAATTTTTGCATTCATCGCCTGTTCCAATGCCTGTTTAAGGCGCTTGTGGCCGCCGACAAGCCTTTCTTTGCTATGGGCCCAAGATGCTGTTCATGGGTAATGCAACACCCGCCCCAAGCGCCCGCATGACCTTGGTGACTATGATACATCTCCATGTTTTGCAGTTACTTACACAACACCGATGAATATGACAATATGAATGCGATGGATTTCTATTTTATTAAAGGATTATATAATTAATTAGAAGTGCGATTAATAATAAAGATAGGGTGTATCACGCGATTGGATAAAACAAAAGCGGATCAGGTGGGCGGAGGTCTTATGCGTCCTTGGATTTGGGATCGAGGGCGTCCCGGAGGCCATCTCCCAGGAAATTGAGCGAAAATAGGGTTAGGGAGAAAAAGATGGAGGGGAAGATGAGGAGCCATGGATAGGAAACCATTTTCTCGGCACCATCGTTGATGAGGGATCCCCAGGAACTGTCGGGTGGTTGCACTCCCAGTCCGAGGAAGCTGAGGGAGGATTCCAAGAGCATGACTGCAGGTACCGTGAGGGTGGAGTAAATGATTACCGGTCCGAGCAGGTTGGGGATGATGTGGCGGATGATGAGCCGGGTCCGGCGCACCCCGAGTGCGCGGGCCGCGTCGATGTAGGGCATGGTTTTGAGTTGCAGCATTTGCCCCCGGACGATGCGCGAGAGGGTTAGCCATTCCACGCATCCGATTGCCACGAAAAGCAAGAGGAGGCTGCGTTCGAAGATCGTCATCAGCAGGATGACGAAAATCATGAATGGCAGCGAATACAGAATATCGACGATGCGCATCATGACGGCGTCAATCCATCCTCCGCAGTAGCCTGCTATGGCGCCCCATGCCACGCCAATGGTCATGGCGACGAGTGTGGCTGCAAAGCCGACGGCGATTGAGATGCGCCCCCCGAACAAGGTGCGTGCAGCCAGGTCGCGTCCCAGTGTGTCGGTGCCGAACCAGTGGGTGCTCCCCGGTGGAGTGGGGCCCTTGAGAAGGTTTTGTTCGTTGGGCTCAAATGGAGCAATCCATGGCGCAAGCAGGCAGAGGAGCGTGATCGTCGAAAAGCAAACCAGTCCCGCGATTGCCATGTGATTCTTTGTTAGGCGAATCCATGCCTCGCCCCATGGCGAACGGACCAATCGGGAGGGGTTTTGCGTGGATAATTGCGACGATTCAGTCATGGGGATCCGTTTCATGGGTTGGACCCGAGGCGCAGTCTGGGATTCAGCCAAACCAGCAAGGTATCCACAATGAAGTTGAACAGGATGAGGATTGCCGCATACACGAGAACGGTCCCCATGATGAGGGTATAATCGCGATTGAGGGCGGCGTTGATCAGGTGGCGGCCCAGCCCCGGGAGCATGAAAATGTATTCGATGACAAAAGAGCCGGTGATGAGGTGGGCAGCGACTGGTCCAAGATAGGATATGACGGGAATCATGCCCGTGCGCAGTCCATGTTTGACCACCACGTTGAATGGACTCACTCCTTTGGCTCGGGCTGTGCGGATGTAGTCTTGCCCGAGTACTTCAAGCATGCTTCCACGGGTCAGGCGGGCGATCCCGGCCGCATAGTACAGCCCCAGCGTCATTGCGGGCAGGATGCGGTAGCGCAGGCTTTCCATCCACGATGCGTCGTAGGATGGTTCCCAAAACAGGACGGGCAGTCGAATGGATTCGGGCACCCAGAATCCAAAAATGAGAATGAGGATGGGACCCATCACAAAGGTGGGCAGGCAGATCCCGACCATGACGACCCCCATGGGAATGTGGTCCCATGCGGTATTCTGTTTCAAGGCCGCGAGTGAACCGGTTGAAATCCCTAGAAATGCGGCGATGATGAGGGCGTAGAAACCCAATTCGGCGGACACCGGGAGTGCCTCGGCGATGAGTTGATTGACCGTCCGTCCCTCATACCGGAACGAGTATCCGAAATCGATGCCGAGCCCTTCCTTCAGATCAAACCGCAGCAGTGCCCCTGGTGAGAATCGCTTGGGTGTGATGTTCCACATGTATTTGGCATACTGCACATGAAGTGGATCATTGAGCCCATACTGTTCTTCGAGTTTGCGCAGGATGTGCTCTGACACATTCCGTTCCTGACTGAATGGACCGCCCGGAACGGCCTTCATCATGACAAACACCACTGTGGCGATCAGGTAGAGCACCAGAATGGTTTGCAGTAGTCGACTGATCAGGAAGCGTAGCATGAATCGGAAGGGTCTCAGAGGCGAAAGCCGGTGGGTTCCAATTGAATGAACTTGAAGGGGTGGTAGTCGAGCAATTTGGGGTGCCAGTTTTTAACATCCGGATGGATGAGGTATTTTCGGGTATACCAGTAGATGGGAGCAGCTGGAAGCTCCTCGAGGAAGATGCTCTCCATTTCCCTCATGAGTGCGTTGCGATGGTGCGGATCCCCTGTCAGGAGGACTTGTTTATAAAGCGCATCATAGCGGCGATTGCTCCATCCCGTTTGATTGTTGCCGCTGTCTGAAGTCCAAATCATGAGAAAAGTGATGGGGTCCACGTAGTCTCCAATCCAACCGGAGCGCGAGATATCGTATCTCAGGTTGTCCTGATTATCGAGGTATACCTTCCATTCCTGATTGACGACCCCAATATCAATCCCGAGATGATCCCGCCACATTTGCTGGATTGCTTCGGCGATCATTTTGTGGGCCTCCTGCGTATTGATGAGGATTTCCATTTTTGGAAAACCCGCTCCACCCGGAAACCCTGCATCCGCGAGCAGTCGTTTTGCTTCGACCGGATCGAATTGCAGGTTGCCGGGAGTCCGGTAACCCGACACTCCATCGTATACGAAACCGCGGGCGGGTTGTTCACCGCCCTTGGTTACTTCCCTTACAATGAGTCCGGTGTCGATTGCGAGTGTGAGAGCGCGGCGGACCAAAGGATTGTCAAGCGGCGGGCGGGTTGTATTGAACCGGTAGAAGTAGGTTCCCAGATAGTCGTCGAAGCGAATGACTTGCGGATGCCGGGATCGGTAATACGCAATACGGTCAATGGGAATATTGGAGCAATAATGGATCTGCCCCGCACGGAAGGCCGCTTCCTCCGTGCTTGCTTTTTCAATTGGGAAGAAGCGGATCCCCTTGATGCTGACCCTGTCCGCATCCCAATAACTGTCGCTCTTGACCACTTCAAGGTAGCTGTTGGTGACCCATTTGGAAATGCGGAATGCACCATTTCCGACGAGGTTTTCCGGGCGGGTCCAGTCGGACTCGCGGCTGTCGATGCTCCCGAATGATTCGATAACCCCGGGGTTGACGGGATACCATGCGTTATGTTTGAGCATTCCGGGAAGATGGGGTGTGGGCCCAACCAAGTGGAGCCGGAGGGTATGCTCATCCAGAACCTCGACCCCTACAGTTGAAAAGTCGCTTGTGTTGCCTTTGAGGTAATCCTCCGCTCCCTTGAGAACGATCAATTGATCGGCGTATTGTGCTCCAAGCGCAGGCGAGAGAATACGGCGGAAGGAATAGCTGAAATCTGAGGCTGTTACCGGATCTCCATTGCTCCAACGGGCGTCGTGGCGCAGGTGAAACGTCCAAACTGTCGCATCGCTGTTGCACTCCCATTTTTCGGCGACGCCGGGTTCGGGCGCGCTTTCGTCGGTTGGGTGATAAGCGATGAGCCCTTCAAAGATCGAGTGGAGGATGTTGTGTTCAGGAACCCCGGTGGTGAGGTGAGGATCGAGACCATGCGGCTCGGAACCGTTGCCCAATAGCAGTATGCCTTGGGCCGAAGCAATCTCAACGGGCGTCCGGTTGTCGGAACACCCAACTAAAACCAGCGCGAAAACGGACAAAAGGATACCCTGAGGAATGAAACGCCAGAGCAAGCACCTTCGGATCATACCCATTCAGGCGGATTTTGCAGTTCGGGCTTGAGGACTCCAATGTAAGGTAAGTGCCGGTACCGCTCGGCGAAATCGAGCCCGTAACCAACGACAAAATGATCGGCGATGTTGAACCCGACATAATCACAGGGTTCGGATACATGACGATTCGTCTGTTTGTCGAGCAGCACACAGGTCGCGATACTGAGGGGCTTGTGGGCTTCGAGTTGCTTGACGACCTTCCGCAGGGTTTTACCGGTGTCGAGAATGTCGTCGATGAGCAGGACGTTTTCGCCTTCGATGTCAATCCGGATCGGGTCGATGATCCGTGGTTCGGATGCAGGCGTTATACCGCCCTGATAACTGGAAACCCGTATGCAGTCGAGTTTGACGGGAACCGTGATGTGCCGGATGAGGTCAGCCGTGAAAAGCAGCGCACCGTTGATGATGGCAACGAGAATCAGATCCCGATCCTGATAGTCTTCGGAAATCTGTCGTCCCAACTCGGCAACCCTTTGCTGGATAGCATTCTCATCAACGAGAATGGTGGCTATGTCCTCAGTCATGCCCGATGGGATGCAGGAAATGGGTAAGTGTCAATCCGTATCGTTCGGCATTAGCCCGCGGATTCGGAAGCGGTGAAAACGCCATCCCTCATTTTCAGAATGTAGTCGCATCGTCTGGCAATGTCGGGATTGTGCGTGACGATCAGAACTGCCTGATTGTTACGTTTGGATAGCTGATAAAGGAGTTCAAAAACGATATTTGAATTCTTAACGTCCAGGTTCCCGGTCGGTTCGTCGGCCAATACGATCGGCGGATCATTTGCAAGGGCACGGGCAACCGCCACGCGCTGTTGCTCGCCCCCTGAAAGCCGGTTGGCGAGACGTTCAGTTTTGTCTCCGAGTCCGACTGATTGGAGGAGCATGTGGGCACGGCGCTCCATGGTAAGGGTCTTGCGGTTGCCGCGCTTCCACATCGGGATCATGATGTTCTCGGTGGTGGTGAACTCAGGCAAAAGAAAATGGAACTGAAAGACGAACCCGATCTTCTCGTTGCGGATACGGGTCCGCTGGTCTTCGTTTGATTTGGAAACATCGATCCCGTCGACCAGGATTGTTCCCTCATTCTGGCGGTCCAGCAGGCCCAGCGTGTAGAGCAATGTGCTTTTTCCGCACCCGGAGGGTCCGACGATGGCGTAGGTGTTGCCCCTGAATAGTTGCAGGTCTACGCCTTTGAGCACGTGCACACGCTGTTCCGGATCGCCGAGGTAACGGTGCAATCCTTTGCATTCGAGAACGGGTTTTTTGTCAGTTTGGGTCATTTTTGTCGTGGGCAGGGGATGGTTAGCCACTGGTGCCCCGGATAACATCTCCCGGTTCCAGTTTGGCTGCCCTTCTCGAAGGGATGATACTGGCCGTCATGACGAAGATGAACGCGATCATGCCTGCGATGACGTAGTGCCAGATGGACCAGTCCACCACAAAACTGTCCGTTGAGAAAATACCGCGGATGCGGATGGGCAGTCGGGATGCGACCAGTGTGAGGGTGGCTCCGGTGAGCCATCCAGTGAGGATCCCGACCACAGTCACGATGAATCCCTGCCAGATGAAGATGTGGGTGACGTCCCTCCGTGTGTATCCGATCGAACGGAGAATGGCGATCTCGCGGGTCTTCTCCATGATGATAATCGCGAGGGTGCTGAACATGCCGAGTCCGGAGATGAAAATAATCGAGGAAAGGCTGATCATGGCGGAGATGCGAACCGCTTGGAAGACCTGAAGCCACACTTTCTCGCGTTCCTGCCAAGGCGCTACGATGTGTTGAACGACTGACTCCATGAGGTATCGGTCGTCATCGGCTTTCTCAACGTCAAACAAACTGACCTGAATGTAGCTTGTCTGGTGGGGGCGCTTGAGAATGCGGCGGGCCTGGTTGATATCGATAAAGATGCGCTCGCGGTCGATATCGCGGTAACCGGTCTCGTAGATTCCGGACACGAGAACCCGGTGGGACTCATCGCCTACCGTGAACAGGATGGAATCCCCCGGTTCGATCATCATGCGTTCGGCAAGTGCCAGACCGACCAGTGCGCCCCGCGGGTTTCGCTGGAAGTCAAGCATGCTCCCGAAGACGATCTGTTCTTCGAGATCGGATACCAGCATATGCATATCCTTTTCGATGCCAAAGAGTTGTGCTGGCTCGGCTTTGAAATTGTTGGAGACGTCAATGGCACCTCGCAGTACTTTGGATGCGGCAAGAACGTTGCTGAACTGGTAGAGGGATTCGATGACCTTGTCCGCATGCTCGACGCCTGGCCGGTATTTCCGGCCACTGGCGCGGCCAAATTCGAACTGTCGGCCGGTATCTTCCTGCTCGATCTGAATACTGGTGAGGGTTTCCTGAAACTTATCCTGAACCCTCACGGCCCCGTTGGCCCCAAGCACCGTCTTGATGAAGAGTTTCTCAAATCCGGTTGTGTTTGCCTGCGCGACGATAAACAAACCCACACCGAGAACAATCCCGGCTAAGCTCATGAGCATGGATCGCTTTTTCGAGAGGAGGAAGCGGACGGCTATCCTGAAATTGGGAGACATGATGACGGTTCAGCGGTATGGATGGAGATCACTTGGCAGCGTCTTGGGCATCGGCCGGTGAGGCCGGAGGTTCGATTGCTTGCACGGAATCGCTCCATTGGATTCGGACGAGGTCTCCATCGCGGAAGCGGGTGAGTTCTTCACGTATAATGGTATCGCCTTCACGGATGCCATCCAGAATCTCGACTTGAAGCAGACTGCGGAAACCCGGGGTGACCCGGACGATCTCGACTTTGGAGTTGCGAACCCGCAGCACATTGTTGCCGATGATGGCCTGACTCGGAATCAACAACGAGTTGGTGCGTTCGCCGACGATGATACTGACTTCGCCGGTGAGTCCGGGTGTTAACTTCCGGGGCTCGATATCCACTCCCAGGTAGATCTTGTAACGTTGGGTGATCGGATCCGCCATCGGTAGAATCTGCGTGACCTTTGCATTGAAAGTGGAGTCCGGATAGGCCAGAAAACGCACTCTGGAGTCCAGCCCTTCGCGGACTTTGTTGAAGTCCTCTTCACTGATTTCCGCGGTGACGAGTCGGCGATCGTCGATAATCTCGAATGCAACGGCTCCGGCGCTTACCAAGTCGCCCTCACGTGCGTAGATATTGGTCACCACTCCGGATACCGGGCTGCGGATGATCATCTTTTCAATGTCCAAACGGAGCTGCTTTATGCCCGCATCCTTCATTTTGACTGCGAGCTCCTCATTGAGATCCTGCCTGCGGATGTTTTCCCTGAGCTGTTGAAGGTTGCGCTGGGTGAGTTCGAGATCGCGTTCAGGGCGGATTCCTCTTTTCACATCGCGTTCCATTTCCTCGAGGTCTTCGAGTGCCTTTTGAAGGGTGTAGGTCGAAGGCCTGGTGATGGCAAGGGTCCGCTCATGGTTGTCTTTGTCGATCAGGAGACGTTCCAGCTGCAGTTGTTGTTCCTCTGTGTCGAGGCGCAACAGGATTTGCCCTTCCTTCACTTGATCCCCGATTTCCACCGGTGCATCGATGACGGTTCCTGCCCGCTCACTGCGCAGTTGAAGCAAGTGATACTCGCTGACCTCGACCGTTCCCAGCACGATGTCCTGTGCGCTTCCACGTTTGGCCCGTGTAACAATTACCTCCGGAATGGACATCCAGAAAAGGATGAAACCGAACACGAGGAATGCCGCGATGAGGAGAATCCATTTCCAGAAGGCAAAGGAGAGCAACAGACCCTTGAGTCTGCTTCCCAATGGGCTGTTTGCCGGGGACTGATTGGAAAATGATGATGCCATTGAATAAAAGTGCGATAGACC
>JAQVLM010000124.1 GCA_028704125.1 Opitutales bacterium | reverse complement strand
ACCGGATACGCTCCAGCTTCAATATGATCGATCCGCGGCCGGATCCCACACAACGGACAATCCGGATCCTTTGAAATCTTCACACTCCGCACTTTTCCCATGAGCAGGTCCATCACCAGCATGCGTCCCTCCACCGGTTCACCCAGCCCCGTCAGCAACTTGATCGCCTCCATCGCCTGCAGGCTTCCGATAACCCCTGGCAACGCA
Organism: Opitutales bacterium; assembly: GCA_028704125.1. GTDB lineage: Bacteria > Verrucomicrobiota > Verrucomicrobiia > Opitutales > JAFGAQ01 > JAFGAQ01. Next base: position 7,835 of record JAQVLM010000124.1, on the reverse strand, counting down.
CCGACCACCCCCGCCTCGTTGCAGTCCGGAACCGTCCCGGGCCGCGGCGGTTCAGGAAACAGACACCGATAGCATGGAGCCGAACGGCTTCGGTTGAAAACCGTCAATTGACCTTCCCATTGAAACAGACTCCCATACACCAGAGGCTTACCAGACAATCTTGATGCATCATTCACCAGAAACCGCGTCGCGAAGTTATCCGATCCGTCCAGAATCACATCATACTTCGCAAAAAGGCTCATGGCATTCGCAGCATCCAATCCACTTTCATGCACCTCCAACTTGACCGATGCATTGAGGGCGCTCAAACGGCGGTGTGCCGCCCTACACTTTGAATGTCCCACATCCCGCTCCCCATACAACACCTGCCGCTGCAGGTTGTGCGACTCCACCATGTCATGATCAACCAATCCGATCCGGCCCACACCCGCAGCTGCCAGGTAAAGGGCAGCCGGGCTTCCAAGCCCTCCCAGCCCGATCACCAGCACCGATCCGTTTTTCAATCTGGCCTGATGCGCCTCCCCAAATCCGGGAAGACGAAGATGCCGACTGTACCGGGCCTTTTCATCTTGCGTGATATCCATGTTGTGCGGAATCTAACGGCTTCCGTCCAATGATCAACGATCCACTCATCACGGTTGCAGGTTTTGTTGTTGCCCTTTGGCTTCTCCGCTCCTGGGCCGCCGATGCCCGCCACCACCGGACAACCGGAATCAGCCGACCCTACGCCTTCCCCGGGGCCTCTTTCGCTCCCACTGTTCTCTCCTTGAGCGGCGCCGGACTCGCGATTGCACTGGTGCTCATCTACTCCCTTGCCGAATGGGCGCTCGGAGCACACACCCTCCAATCCACCGTCTCCCTGTGGCAGATTCCCGCAATCCTCTCGGCTCCGGTGATTGAGGAAATCGTCTTCAGGGGCTATCTGGTGATCCAATCAAAAGGCCGCCCCTTGCTCATCCTGTCCATCCTACTGTCGTCCGCGCTCTTCGCGATCCTTCACCCCTATGGATGGCAAGTCACCCTTCCCGAATCCATTTTCGACTTGGCCAATTGGTCCATCCGGCTCAATCCCGATCTACCATTTCGCCTCACCACGCTCTACCTCTTTGCCCTATCGCTGCTCTGCTTCGCCCTCCGCTTCCATCCGCGCAACCCCAACCGCTCGCTGCTCCCCTGCTTCTGTGCCCATCTCGCCGCCAACATCGCCGTTCTTTGCGTGAAATCCCTCCAAGGTTTCGTGATCTAAAACCTCACGATGGAGCTTTTTCTTGATGACGCAACCTGGGATATGCCACACCTGGCAAACAAAAAATCATATTATATTTATAGCATTTTTTGTTGAATTTCGTAATTTCAAACACTAGCGTGCGCCCTATTCCTTAACAACCCGCAACCTCAAGCTTCGGCATCGCACGATCCATTCACCCGCAATCCATTCACATTCATGGCTCACCATATTCCTAGAGTCGCCCTTGTTTTTCAGACCAAACTGGAAGAAAACATCAAGGTTCTTAACGCGATATCGAAATATAACCGAAACCATGAGCAATGGTCGGCATATGTTGACGACGAAGCCGTATCGGCAAAAAACCCAGCATGGCTGCTGCGGCAGTCTTGGGACGGAATCATCAGTAAATGCGACGCCCCTGCCCTCTTCGAGCAAGCCCTGAAAAAAGGCATTCCTTGCCTCGACCTGAGCGACTCCCCGCGTTTGACTCCGGGGGTTCCGAAAATCCGGCCCGACAACCACGCGGTGGGACGTGCCGGAGCGACGCACCTCATCGAAAAGGGAATCAAGACCCTCGCATACTGTGGTTTCTCAAACGAAGAATGGTCGATCGAACGGCGTCAGGGATTCATCAGTGCACTGATTCCCGGATGCCCGGATCCGTTTATCATAGAATCGGAGTATCCGGATCACAGCGACCCGGATTGGGACATGAAAGAAACCCGTTTCATCCAATTGATGCTGAAGAAGCTACCCAAGCCCATTGGGATCATGGCATGTAACGACCTTCGGGGCATCCAGATCATCGCCGCCTGCAGGGAGGCGAAAATCCAGGTACCCGAGGAAGTAGCGGTGGTTGGCGCCAATAATGAGTCGATCCGCTGCGAACTCACAAATCCACAGTTGAGCAGTATTCCGATCAATGCGGAATTCTACGGTCAGAAAGCGGCCCAAATGATTTCCTCCATGATCAAGAACAAAGGTCCGGTGGAAAATCTGGTGCTGGTGGACCCGCTCGAAGTGGAAGCACGACGCTCAACCGACGTATTCTCCATAGACGACCGCGCCGTTATCGATGCGCTCCGCCTGGTCCGGGACAATGCATGCAAAGGCATTACCGTCGAAGAGCTATGCACCCGCGTGCATGCCTCCCGCAGCCTGCTCGAACGCAAATTCCGCAAGTTTCTCGGGCGTTCGCCTCAGGCGGAAATCCGCAACGAACAAATCAAACGGGTTAAACAGCTCCTCGTCGAAACAGACTACACACTCTCCCGGATTGCCGAAATGTGTGGCTTCGCATATGTGGAGTATCTTTGCCTCCTGTTCAAAAAGACCACGCGGATGACGCCAAAGCAATACCGTCAGCGTTTTCAGATGATCCATTGACCGGTTCATGCAGCACCAGAAGAGCCTCCTGATCTGAATTTCCATTGGATATCACAACCACAACACAATCCCTATAATATGAGTAACACTAAACCGACTATCATCGGAAAACCGCTGCCCGGCATGCCCTGGGAGGAAAGGCCTGCCGGCTGTCATGACGTCGTCTGGCGTTTCAGCGGCAATCCGGTCATCGACTGGAACCCGACCCCCCAGACATCAAGGGTCTACAACAGTGCCCCCGTTCCCTTCGGGGATGGATTCGCCGGCGTGTTCCGGGCCGACCACAAAAACGGGCGGGCTCACCTTCACTTCGTGACGAGCAAGGACGGCATCCATTTCGAAATCGAAGATGATCGGATCGAATGGGTCGATGAAAGTGGCAAACCCGCCACCCCGAGCTACGCCTATGATCCACGCGTGGTGAACATCGAAGGCACCTACTACATCACCTGGTGCGACGACTTTCCGGGCGCCTCGATTGGCATGGGCAGGACCAAAGACTTCAAAACCTTTATCCGCATGGAAAACCCGTGCATGCCGTTCAACCGCAATGGTGTGCTCTTCCCCCGCAAGGTGAATGGCGAGTATCTCCTGATGAGCCGCCCGAGTGATAGCGGACACACTCCCTTTGGCGACATTATCCTCAGCCACAGCAAAGACATGACCTACTGGGGCAAACACCGCCTGCTCATGAGAAAAGGCGGGAGCGGCTGGTGGCAAGGAACCAAAATCGGAGCCGGTCCAATCCCCATTGAGACCAGCGAAGGATGGCTGCTCATCTACCACGGCGTATCCGGAACCTGCAACGGTTTCGTATACAGTATGGGGGCCGCGATTCTGGATCTGGAGAATCCGGCCAAGGTATTGTATCGCACCCGCGACTACATCCTCACCCCGGAGAAGCCGTACGAAACCACGGGTTTTGTCCCGAATGTCGCCTTCCCGTGCGCGACGCTCCATGATGCGACTACCGGACGGATCGCCATTTATTACGGAGCAGCCGACACCTACACTGCCCTTGCTTTCACTCAGCTTGACCTCCTGATCGACACGATCAAGAACAACTCTGAAGTCTGATTGAATACCCTACAAAGCTTCCCTCCACTGTTCTCGCAGGCAGATGGAGGGAAGCTTTTTTGTGCTCCGCACTCTCCGAATTCGCAGTGCCCCTTGCGGATAATCACTCTCCGAGCGCGAACGCCCCCAAGTCAGGGATCATAACCATGACAAGTTTATACTGGTAATCTCAGATCAGCTCACATGCGCCACCGGCACAAGCCAGATTTTCGGCAAGCTTGGTCTCATCCGTCCCTTCACGCAGGTTACGGTAATCCACCGGATGGTATTCCAGACTATTCCAACGGACATAGTCCTCATCGCCCACCAGGGACTCGCGCGGAGCCTGCTTGTAGACCTTGTCTCCCGACTTGTGAAGCAGGGCAATACCAGCGAAATAATCGCGGTTTTCCCAGATGAACTCGGCCACTTTGCTCCATTCGCCTTCGGCAACCGAAACCGTGTTCGACACATTGTGATGGAGCCGCGGAGAATACTGGTCAACCGACTGACCCGCTTCAACCCAATGCCGCTGAACCAGCTTCACGTATTCGAGGAAATGGATTGCGGTCACATCCTCCTGGCAAATGGCGCCTTCCGGGGCCTCTACCGGGAACGTGATCACATCATCGGTAGACGGGTTGTAAACACTCGGCTCCGACATATGCGCGTTCTTTTCCTTGAAGAGGCGATAAACCGGATCCTGTCGGCTGGCCTGCACCCGGCGGAAATAGCGTCTTGCGTGGTGCGGATGGATCCCCGATCCCGTATTCAAGAGCAAGGATGCGGTTCCTTCAGGTTTCACACATGTGGTCCGGGCCGCTTTGCGAATACCCAGAACCGATGCGAAGAGCGCGTTGGTCGCGCGCACCATCCGGGCACCTTTTTCGAGAATCTCCGGGTTGAGCAACAGTTTCGGGTTGTCCAGAATACCGCAAATGCTCACTCCCAGCAGCGCCTCGCGCTGATTGAGATACTCCGTGACTGGTCCAAGATACGGAATGGAGGTGAAACCCGCCTGAAGCGTTCCGATGACCGATGCGTAACGGCACTTTTCGTAGAAATCCGCCTCACCGGTTATCGATGCGCCGTTGATCGTGCTCAGGTTGCACATCTGCCAACCACTCAATTCATCACCTTCATTCAGCGCACCGTTGTATCCCAACGCCCGAAGGTCCGCAATCGCTTCCTGATCGACCACGATACGCGGGTGCAAACCGATTTCCACACATGGGTTGGCACCGTAGTCTTTGTCCTCCGTGAAGTAGAACCCCGGCTCACCGAATTCGCGGATCCGTTCATAGAGGTGCATGAAGGTCTCCTTGTCGGTCTCCGAACGCACCAAAATCGCGGAATTATTGGAGTAGGCCCGCTGCGGATTGGTCTCAAACCAACGCCCCGTCTTCGCATTCGCCATTTCCTCGTCATCCGAGGAGAAGAGGCAAAGGGTCGCGGAACGGCGAATACCACCCGACAGAACCGCCTGCGCAATAAACATCACGATATCATACACTTCCACCGGCCGCAGACGGCGCCCGGAACATCCCTTCAGGATACGGTCCAGTTCCTGCAGGGAGCGCTTCAACGGCAAATGCCCGGGAGCCTTCCCTCCAGCGGTCATGATCGGCGCACCCCGGTGCCGGATCTTCGCAAAACTGAACTCGACCAACCATCCTTCAAGATACGATCGGAACAAGGTATCCACCGCATCCGACCAGCCTTCCACGCTGTCTTCGATCTCGTAATGCCGGACCTCGAGGTCCATTTCCTCCTTGCGGAAAGGAAAGGCAGGTAGCTGCGCGATGTGATGCTTTTGCACCGAGAAGCCCACGCCCACCCCGCTCAACAGCAGGAAAAAGGTCTCGCGGAAAAACTCGATGCGGTTGGCATAAGAAAAACTGCAATTGTAGAGCCGCGCTTCATTGGCCTCAATGGCTTTTCCTCCAAACTGGAGGCTGCGCATGGACGGAAGCACATGGTAGTTTTCGACCATGTCAAAGGCCTTCCAGATCTCCTCAAACAAGCGGCTTTCGGGGTTGAACACCGATGCCTCGACATTCTCCTCTTGCGCAATACGGGCAATGTCAGCCCGATCCAATTTGGCAGTCGCCAACTGCGCATAGCGCCGCAAATGCATGTCGCGCACACGGTGCACGGCCTCGCCCCACACCTCACGGCGCCCGAGTTGCGAACGGTAGCGCGCATACTTCGATACCGCGATGTATTCCCGCAGCCCATTGTCCGGATACTGCCTCGGACGGTGCATCGAGCGCTCCTCGCGGTAAAGCATGTAGTGGCGGGCAACCTGCCACTCACCCTGCCCGACAATGCAGGTTTCGACGATGTCCTGAATCTTCTCGATCGAATAGACGTCGGTGCTATCCTCGCTCATGCGATGGCGCACCACCCGTTCCACCATTTCCGCAATCCCTTCGGCCTTCTTGAATGTCCGCTCATCCAGCCCGTAAAACGCCGCTGGGTTGTCGCGGTTCGGATTGACCGCACGCTTGTGGTACACGCTGAAAAACGCCAGACATACGGCGCGAACCACCCGTTCGAGGTTCCACGGCACGATATTGCCATCACGCTTTTTCACGAAAAGCTGGCTTGCCACCAGCTCAGGAGACGGATCAGCAGTACCCGAAACCACTGCGGTATCCGCCGCATTGTCCGATGATGGATCGAAATCAAAAAGAAAAGACTGGTTGGTGTTCATGGGCAATACAGTAGGCTGATCGGAGGATGTTTTCATGGCAAGCACAAGTTTAGAAATACAAGATATGGGGTAATCCAGGGTAGTAAATACAACATATTGGGGTATTCCAGTCCGACAAGCACTTTTTCCATATTTCCTATCCACGCCTTTCCCCATGAGGGATTCAAGCGTGGGCATATTGCATTCGGCCTTCAATAAATGATCGAAAACAGCGGATCCCGGGCCCGCTTCCCCGATAATCTGATTTGACACATCCGAAAGCCAACCCTAACTCTCGATGCCGTTGATTGGCAGTCCGTAATAGGACGGCCCGACACCCCCCGCAATACTTCCCCCGAATCCCCCGAAAAACAACATGCAATCCCCCTCCCCTCTTCCCACGAGAGATAGATTACCCTTCTCAACCAAAGCGAGTTACGGCCTTGGAACCAGTATCGAGATGTGGAGTTTCTGGCTCTACCCATCGGTTGCCTTCGCCGTGTTCAACATGTATCTGGGAGTGGACCCTTTCTATGTGGGTCTCGCACTCACCTTGATCCGTGTTGTGGACGCGTTCTCCGACCCGTTTTGCGGCTGGGTATCCGACAACGTGAGGTCCAAATGGGGACGCCGGCGCCCATTCATCCTGTTTGCGGGAATCGGAGCCGGAGTCGGCCTTCCTTTGCTGTTCCTGGTCTCACCGGACTGGGTCGGAATGTCGTTCCTGGGGGCACCCGTCATCTTCTGGTACATGTTGGCGTCGAGCCTCATTTACATACCTATGGCGAGCTTGTTCAGCATGCCATGGAACAGCCTCGGTTCCGAACTCACCCCCGACTATGATGAGCGGACCTCCCTCATGACCTACAAGTCGGCCATGCAGAAGGTCTTTGAAGTGGGCAACTTTTTCGCGCTCAAGTTCACCAACCTCAGCTTCTTCCTTTTCCCTGCAATATTCTCAACAGCCGATGGGGAGAAGAAAAACACCTTGCTCGGTATGCAGGCGTACACCTGTATCCTGGGGCTAATCATGGTGATCTTCGCAATCGTCATGTTCGTGAAGCTGAAAGAACGCTACTACGAAACCGTGGCCGTCAAGCAGAAGCGCATCCCGATCATGAGATCCCTCAAGCAGACGCTCGGCTGCAAACCCTACCGCACCATGCTCTACTACGCCCTTTCGTTCCAATTGGGAACGAGCATGGTGGGCACCCTCGGATACTACGCGACCGTCTGGTACGTGTGTAAAGGAGATAACGTGATGGGTGACGAATGGAATTTCTTTAACGGATTAGGGTACATGGTCCTCGGATTCTTCGGACCTCCGGTGTTCTCGATCATTGCCCACAAACTCACCAAGAAAAAAGCGGCCATCATTGCGTGTAATGTCGGAATTCTGGCTTACGGGGGAACCTGGTTCCTCTACAACCCGGACTATCCGTTGCTGCAGATTCTTGCATCCGGAGGGAT
>JAQVLM010000123.1 GCA_028704125.1 Opitutales bacterium | reverse complement strand
CAGACCTTTGCTCGCGCTATCCGATTATCTCCATTGAAGATGGCTGTGCTGAAGGCGACTGGGAAGGTTGGAAGCTGTTGACCGATCGTTTGGGCGACAAGATTCAGTTGGTTGGAGATGATCTTTTCGTAACCAATACCACCTATCTCAAGAAGGGGATCGAGCTTGGTGTGGCGAATTCGATTCTGGTTAAGGTCAACCAAATCGGAACCCTCACCGAAACCCTCGACGCTGTTGAACTCGCGAAGGAGAACCGCTACACCAGCGTGTTGTCGCACCGTTCGGGCGAAACCGAAGATACCACGATTGCGGATATTGCGGTTGCGACAAACTGCGGACAGATCAAGACCGGTTCGATGAGCCGTTCGGATCGTATTGCAAAATACAACCAGCTCCTGCGCATTGAAGAATTGCTTGGCGAGCAGGCGGTATATGGCGGTAAGATGCGCTGATTTCCGGTTTCGGAGATAATGTTTAATGCAAGGGCGGGCACCTTCGGGAGCCCGCCTTTTTTGTGCCTATATGTTGTGGCGGTGGTATAAACTTGTGGGCGATCCGGCGAAAACGATGTAAACCGAAGGCTCTTTGTTCAAGAAATCGTTTGAGAATGCGATCAATGGAATCGTCAAAGCTAACCTTACTCAGAAAACAAAACATACCATGAGACTATTCCATTCACTATTGGCAATTGCATCCGTATTTGCTGTGGCTCAGCTCCACGCCACCTTCTCGGAAGAGGAGATGGCCTCGAGCTACTCGATCAAGGATGTGGACAAGCCACCTGCCCCGATTAAGCAGGATGCTCCTGTTTTGCCCAAAGATCTTATGAATGCATCCGGTATGGTGCATGTAGCCTTTATCATCGGAGAAGACGGTAAAGTGAAGGGTGTCCGGGTTGTGCGTTCGACCTCCGAAGAACTGGTTCCCGTGGTTTTGCAGGCTGTGGAGAACTGGATGTTTGAGGCAGCCGTGAAGGAGGGAAAACCGGTGGCGATCCGGGCGGTGGTTCCGGTTAGGGTGAATTCCTGATCCTTCGATCCTGAATTGATTTCAATTGGGAGCCTTCCTTAGCGGGAAGGCTCTTTTTCTATCAGGTGTTGTTGCGCAGAATACGCATGCTGACGCGACCTGAGGTCTGCTCGAGTTTCACCGGAGCTCCGAACACGGTTGAAAGCAGGGAATCGGTCATCACCCGGTTTCTCGGGCCCTCCGCTAGAACCTTTCCGGCCCGCAGGAGAAGCACGTGCGAAAACATCGGCAGGATCTCCTCAACATGATGGGTGACGAGGATGCACGGAATCCTGAACTCAACGGTTAGGGTGTCCTGAAGAAACTCCAAAAAGGATTCTCTCGCAACGGGGTCGAGCCCAGCCCAAGGCTCGTCGAGAATCAATAGTTTAGGGCGTCCAATCAATGCCCGCGCAATCAGAACACGCTGCCGTTCCCCTTGGGAAATTACGCCCCATGGACGCTTGGCAATGTGTTCACAGCCAACCAGAAAGAGCCACCGTCCGGCTTCCGCCAGTTCCTTTTCGGTCGGATCCCCCCAGTAGTTTATCGTCGCCCGCTTGCCGCTCAAGACCGCATTAATACTGGGTTCCGTTGGTTGAATTCTGCGTGATACCGCACTGCTGACCACCCCGATTTGTTGCCGGATGGTATCCCATGGACAAGTGCCGTATGGCTGGTTGAGAACGACAAAACGTCCGCTGGAGGGGGGCTCAAATCCGAGTATGGTATTGATGAGGGAAGTTTTCCCGGAACCATTTGCGCCGAGGATGACCCAATGCTCTCCCTCTTTCATTTCCCACCGGATATCCTGTAGAATGATCTGCTGGTTTCTGTTTAGGTTAATCCCATTGAACTGCACGAGCATGACCGGAATGAAAACAGGCCATGTTTCGGATTTCAATCCCTAACAAGGAAGCCTCTTGCAAGCTGTGTGCGGAAGTCGTTACCTAACCGGAGATCGTAGAGGACCCGTCGAAATGCCGACGAAGCTAAACTAAGCAAGTGATCCGGATTCCCATGCAGATCCCAATGGCGACTCAAGGATGTGGACTTCCCGCCATTGCCTCTGGGATCGCTCATTAGGTGAGCGGAATATTTGCCCCTACTTGGAATCATCGACTTCAAAGAGCCGCAGATAGGCTTCGTATCCCGATTCCTTCAACTCCTCCTTTGGAACAAACCGTAGGGATGCTGAATTGATGCAGTATCGCAATCCCGATGGATCCGGCCCATCGGGAAATACATGCCCGAGATGCGAGTCGGCCTTCTTGGACCGTACTTCGATTCTTCGCATACCATGGCTCGGGTCTTCGATTTCGACCAAGGCCTCTGCCGAAATCGGCTCAAAGAAACTCGGCCAACCGCTTCCCGAATCGAATTTCGCAGTCGAACTGAACAAGGGCTCTCCTGACACCACGTCGACATATATTCCTTCGGCTTTGTGGTTCCAGAAAGCATTGTCAAAGGGACGCTCCGTGCCGTTAAGCCTTACAATCCGGTATTGTTCGGGAGTCAGCAGTCTCCTGAGCGATGCATCGTCCTGAGGAAGTCCACATGCTTTGGGAGTGCATGATTCCTTTTGCTCGATGGAATCATCTGAAAATGAGGTGGCGTTTGGCATAAGCAACAGAAGCATCAACAGGGCTGGTTTCATGGGCACACTCTAAGGCTCCTCCGGAACCGTCTTTATTGCGTCCGGAAGAACACTCATTCCCATAACCATCAATTGGTCTCGCCCAGACTCAAATCACGCAAACGATTGGTCAAATCCCCTCCAACCGGAAGAGGTTATTGCATTTATATAATGTATTTAATCCGGATATAAATATCCAATTGAGCAGTCTGTCACAGAATTGTGCGGATAGGGTTTATGTTTTGACGGAAAAGGGGTGGCAAGTTTTCTTATTCAGCAATTGACGGGGTGTGTTCTGAAGGAGTCGGGATGCATCGCGGTTGTGGGAAAGCTATTTATGCGAAAGTGCTTACCTTTGTTGCTGGTCTGTGCCCTGTTCGTTTCGATCGTTTGCGTGTGGAGGGATTCCACGGGAGACGGATAGCCTCAAGGCTGGGCACAACCCGAGGCTTATTCTTCGGATGAATGGCCGGACTGGGCATTGGCACGGACTTTCGGTCCACCCGCGCGCAGCCATGCATGGATGAAGGCGTTGATGTCACCATCCATCACTCCCTGGACATTCGAGGTCTCCACTCCGGTCCGCAGATCTTTGACCATCTGGTAGGGTTGGAAGACATAGCTCCGGATTTGGTTGCCCCATCCGATTGCACCCTTTTCTCCATAGAATCTTTCCATTTCGGACCGTTTCTCGTCTTCCTTGAGCTCAAAGATCCGCGACTTGAGGGTTTTCATCGCAGTTTCCTTGTTCTTGATCTGGGATCGCTCGTTTTGGCAGGCGACGACCAGGCCGGTGGGCAAGTGGGTCAACCGGACCGCTGAATCGGTCTTATTGACGTGCTGTCCACCCTTACCGCTGGATCGGTACGTGTCGACCCGGAGGTCTTCATCCCGGATTTCAATGTCCAGGTCCTCTTCGATTTCGGCTATGACGTCCACCGAGCAAAACGAAGTGTGGCGGCGTTTGTTGGAATCGAAGGGACTGATGCGGACGAGGCGATGGACGCCGCGTTCAGCTTTGCAGTATCCATAGGCGTTCTTGCCCACGATGCGGAGAATGGCGCGGCTGAGTCCGGCCTCGTCCCCGTCCTGGAGGTCCTGGATCTCGCAGGTGAAACCGGCGCGTTCGGTCCATCGGGAATACATGCGAAAGAGCATGTCGGCCCAATCGCAGGATTCGGTGCCACCCGCTCCAGCGTGAATCGTGAGAATCGCGTTGCAACTGTCATGCGGTCCGGTCAGGAAAGACTGGAGTTCCATCTGATCGAGCTGGGTGGTCAGCGAAGCCAGGGTCGAGTGGATCTCGGCTTCATACTGAGCGCCTTCGTCATCGTCGGCTTCGCCAACGAGCTCGATCATGGTGCGCAAGTCGTCGAGGCTCTGCTGGAATTGCCCGGCATTGCCGACGGTGTCCTTGAGCACACTCAATTGGGTGGACAGTGCCTGAGCCTGTTCCTGCTTATCCCAGAAGCCTGGCATGGACATCTGGTTCTCAATTTCTTCTATGCGGAGTTTTTTGCCCGCCAAGTCAAAGAAACCTCCATAGGTATCCGGCTCGCTTTGCTATTTCTTCGACTTGGGAAAGGGTTTCTGGCGTGATCATGATAGCTGCGATAATGAGACGGGGCTGAAAGGCAATTTCAATTCAATTCGACGACGTAGGCCAAGATGGCATCGACCACGGATGTTGTGGTTGCGGGAGAGAGGATGTCTCCCGCGAGCGTGTGCTGGTTGCGGTCTCCGCATCCCTCCACGAGCTGGAGACGATTGTGCGGGTTCTTCAACCCGGCAAAGCGTTTGATGATGAGAGGGCTTTGAACGATTTGATCATCCTCTGCGTAGAACATGAGAACCGGATGCGGGATCGTGGAAAGGTCGAGGCGGTCCATGTAGTCGACTTGTGCCATGAGCGGAAAAAGCGCCTCGATTGGATAGCGGAGGTGCCAGAAATAGGCGTGTGAGGAATTCTGGGGCTCAGAATTGCGTGGGCCCATGATGGATGGGATGATCTGCCGGGCCCAGGGTTGGAGGAGCAAACGGGCGCGTTTATCGGAAGGTGCGAAATTGGGGGCAAGCAGCACGAGCGCTCCGATTGGGCTGTCCGGGTAATGATGGGCAGCCCATAAGGCGAGGAGTGCTCCGTGGGAGGATCCGATGAGCAGCACTTTGTTCCCAATGCGGCTTCCGATTGCCAACGCCTCGGCAGTGTCCTCCATCCAGTCGTCGAGGTCGACTTGTGCCATTGGGTCGGGAGTGATGTGCCCGTGCCCTTTGAATCGGTTGAAATACTGGTTGGCACCCATTGCCTGGGCGACTTTCTCGCAGACCGGGCTGATCTCCTGACGGCTGGTTGAAAATCCGTGAAGGTAGACGACGGACCACTCCGTTACCGCGCGAGTCCCGGGATTGGCCCATATCACTTGTTTGGCCACTCCATCCTTGAGATCATTGTGTGCGGATTCGGAAGTGATCCAGAGGTCCTCCCAGTTTTCGGGAACCTCGGGGAGTGGAATGGACAGAGAGGATATGCGTTGTCTGGGGCCAAGCAGCCAGAGCAGGAGCAGAATCCCGGCGATTGCCAGAATGATATGGAGCATGGTTTTCATCCGTTGAATGAGCCTCAGCCCGGACGGAAATCAGGTTCTGTGTCGAATCTGCACGGGGGTATCGATCCCGATGGACCATTCCTGAGCCGCGTTTCCCCGGTTGAGAGCAATCTCAAGAAAACCGGATGAGCCCCAATAGGCAAGTCCGGTTTGTGGAGGGGCATTTCCAAAGGTGGAGAGAAGGGGTAGATTCCAATTTGCAATTCGCACACTGGTGCCCGTTTGGGTGAAGTGTTTTGCCCAGTGCTCCGGGATATTGGTGATGAGGTTTCCAAAACGGTCGATTGCGTCGACCGATCCTTCGGCTTCGCCCGTATCGTTGAGAGAAGGGGTCGGGAGCTTGAGCAGGATTGGCTGAGACATTGGCGGACCGATATCCTCCAACTGGATCGATCCGGATGCCAGCATGCCGAGAACGGGAGCGAAGAGATCCCGACCATGAAAAGTCGGAGAAACCGGATGGTTGCCGAGGCACCGGGTCCGGTCGATGCGGTGAATCCTCGAAGGTGGGCCAAGCCTCAGCCGGGTGTGGCTGATCAGTCCGTTGTCGGGCAGAACAAAGAAGTGGGGGCCGATCTGGATGGCAATCGCCTTTCGATCGGTTCCCACCCCAGGATCCACCACTGCGAGGAACCAGCATCCGGGCCGGAAATCACCCGCACAGGTTCCGAGCACCCAGGATCCGCGCCGGATGTCACCCGGTTCGATTGAATGGGTGATGTCAATGAGGTTGGCGTTTGGACAATGCCGAAGCAGCGCAGCTTTCATGGAGGCCACGTAACCGTCGAGATACCCAAAATCGGTGAGAATACCGATGATGGGGGGCTTCGCGTGGGTGGTTCCGCTGCTCATGCGCCTTTTTAGAATGTGCGGGCTTGCTGAGCCATCTTGAACAGCTCGAGCTGCAAGTCGCGGTTTTGCCGGTAGTAGTCCGGATCGCTGAGTCTTCTGGACTCGAGGATGCGCTGGTTGCGGTCAAGCGTCTTGAGGAGGTAGCGTTCACGGGCCAGTTGATAGGCCCGTTCTTCGTTGCTGATTCCGAAAAAGGGAAGGGTCCAGCGATTCAAAAAGAGACGATCCCATTCCGGAATGAGGCTGGTCACTAGTTCTGCTGCCACCCCCTTGCGGGTGAGAAAGTGAAGCCTTTCATCGTTGAAGAGCTTCGTGAATTGCTCGGTTACCGAATCAAAGGGCCGGATGATGACCGGATCCAGAACAACCGTGTCCTTATCCGGTTCTCCGTCGGGGAGATTGAGGGAAACATCCGGGGTGATCGGTTCGGGAGTGGATGGCGTCGTCTTAATTGAGGGAACTGCGATGTCTCCGAGGTGGAGGTCGTCGGTTTCCGATGTGCTATCGGCAGAAGCGGAGAAGGCGAGTCCGCCAATCAGCCATGTTGTGAGGATGCGATACATTGTGTTGAAGGGATTCATGGCATCTGATCAATGGTTGCTGGTTTCTGTTCAATGCTCAGGTGAATCTTTGGCGTATGGGCGCAGGGTAGTGCGGCATGGCTCCCGGTTTTGTCGCTACGGTGGTGCCCACCTTGCAGCACCATTCGAGATCTTGCACTGAGATATTGCCGTCATCGGCAAACGCGATCACCAGCGCCGCAGTGAAAGCGTCACCCGATCCCACCGTGTCAATAACCTCTGCTACCGGTGCGTGTGCACGGATTGGCATGGATCCGGGTGCCCGGAAAAGTGCGCCCTGACCGCCCAATGTAATGCAGACCGGCTTGTCTTCAAAAAAGTCACTGACCTTGCGCAGCAGGACCTCAGCCGGCATCGAACCCGGACGCATCCCGAGGAGAAAAGCGCCTTCCGCTTGATTCATTTTCAGAACATCGGCCTTGGACGCAATGTCGAGGATTTCCATGCGGTCCTGAAAAGGCGGCCGCAGGTTAATGTCGCAGATCTTGAGACCGGGACTGTTGGTGAGAAAGCGACTCACGAATTCGCGGTTTGGTGCACGGCGAAGTGCGAGGGTTCCGAACACAATCACGTCCCATGTGGAGAACCAGGCTTCATTGACGGGGTTGCGGTGGATGGCGTCCCACGCGACCTCCTCCGGGAACTCGTAGTGGGCATCTCCATTGTCATCGATTGTGGCATTGACGTATCCGGTCGGTAGTTCGGTGTCCCGTCCGATAAGGGCGTCATCGATTCCGGAGTTGCGGATCCGGATCATGGCCTGATCGCCGAGGAAGTCCGACCCGATGCGGGATAGAATGGTGCTATCGCCTCCGAGTTTTCGCACATGATAAGCTACGTTCAATGGGGCGCCTCCCAGAAAGAGACCCTGAGGAAGGCAATCCCAGAGGATTTCGCCGATGGAGAGAATGCGGTGTGGTTGGGGCATGACAGGAATAGAGATGAGGTGGTTTGACGCTACTTATGGACCCCGATGTGTCGGGCGGATCAAGGGGGAGACTCAATCAGATGGCCCGCGATCCAACTTTCGGGGCTGACGGAGTCCGGGTGTGAAAGGATTGATCGCAGCTTGGTGCTCAGCGCTCTGGTGCGTTCCAATGTCCCGTTGTCGTGGAGCTGGCGGTCCAACACGGCGGCCATACGTGCGGGGTGCATGCGGCCTTGTAGGAATTCCGGATGGATGAATTCTCCGAGCAGGATGTTGGCGATGCCCACGATCCGGATGCTCACGAGTATCTTTGCCATTCCGTAGGTGATCGGATTGGTCCGGTAAACCAGAATGCCCGGAATCGCGGCCAACGCACAGACCAGTGAAATCGTGCCAGAGCTCATCATCACACCCCTGGCCCGTACTTCCGGTTCGGCGTTGGAGACAAATGTCATGTCTCCCGCGCAG
>JAQVLM010000122.1 GCA_028704125.1 Opitutales bacterium | reverse complement strand
AGTGGAACCGAAACCGGAGCCCACTCCGCCTCCGCCAGAGCCTCAACCCAAACCGAAACCCAAACCCGAGCCAAAACCGGAAAGAGTGTCCTACTCCGAATTTATCAAGGACAAACCACTTCCGAAACCCAAACCGAAACCGAAACAACCGGCCCAACAGCCCCGTCCGCCCCAACCGGATCCCAATTTGCAAAGTCTCAAAGCCGAATTGAATGCACTGTCCCGCGAGGTCATCTCGGAAGTTTCGGGTTCTCCAACTCCCGGCTCTTCAAGTGCATTGCAGCGCTACATCAATGACATCCGGAGCCGCCTCAACGTGCTTTGGAGCCAGCCCGTCAACATGCCGCCCGGGCGCTGGGTGGCCAAAGTCGAGTTTCAAGTATCCGCCTCAGGAGTGGTCTCCAACGTCCGTTTTACCGCCCGTGCTTCCAATGCCGCTTTCGATCAGTCGGTGATCAACGCAATGAACGCGTTCAAAGCGGTTCCGCCTCCGCCAGACGGAAAAGCCCATCTTTTTGAAATCCCGTTTGTGATGAACGTGGACGCCACTTGATCGGTTGATAATCCGATCGTTCCCAGATCCGGTAGTCGGCGCCATACAAAGCCGAACAACGCCCATTCGATTTGCGCTCCGGTGAATGCGGGCTTAACCGGCAACCCCAAGGCCTTAACTTCCGCGCACCGCAGCCATCATCCAGCCGACACAGCACATGCGGCGAACCGCAAGGGAACCAGGCAGAAGTGATCCGGTTCAACCCGCGTCAGCTTCCATAAGGGGCTTCAAAGGATCGTAATGGGTGTTTTGGTAAATGTAGTTGATCCAGTTGGTGTAAAAAACCTGGGCATTTGCGATCCAGGTGCAACGGGGCTCCCGTTCCGGGTTGTTCTCAGGGAAATAGTTTTCCGGCATATGAATATCCACCCCGGCTTTGAGATCCCGCTCATATTCCTTTTTCAAGGTATCCCGCTCGTATTCGGGATGCCCCTGCACAAACACGCGACGGCCATCCCGGCTCGATATCAGGTGGATTCCGGCATTTTCGCTTTCAACCAGAATCTGCAAATCATCAATCGATGCCACTGTGGCTGAAGGAATCCCAGTCCATCTTGAATAGGGAATATCCACCACATCGTCCATGTTCTGGGTGAGAATCGAACCATGTTCACGATGAACCCGGTGGGAATAGATCCCGAGACGCTTGGTGCCAAGGGTAACCCGCTCCACACCATAATGCACGTAGAGTCCCGCATGCGATGCCCAACACCCGTAAATGGTTGAAGTCACATGAGCGTCTGCCCACAGGATGAGATCCTTGAACTCATCCCAATAATAAACATCCTCAAATGCATAGTGCTCAAGGTTGGCACCGGTGATGATGAGACCGTCGAGACCGATATCCTTGATTTCTGAAAGTCGGCGGTAAAACCGGTCCAGATGATCCGCACTGGATTGCGACTTATGCTTGTCGAAATAGACCAGATAGGGGTTGATCTGCAACGGAGTGTTGGCAAGCAATCGGAAATACTGGATCTCGGTCGCTTCCTTGGCTGCCGTCGGCATCAAGTTCAGCAATCCGACGTTGAGCGGCCGGATATCCTGCTGCGCTGCCCGGCTTCTGCGGATGATGGGTACCCGGTCCTGCTCAAGCCGGCGAAAGGCGGGAAGCTGTTCACTGTGCGATACGATGAGTGGCATGAGAGTGAAAACTGTTGAAAGAGAAAATGAAAACCAGTGAGGAAAAACAAGGGTGCTCCGCAACGGAGAACCTAAGGTTCAGAAACCTTGACGGATTCTGAACCACAATATGAGACGAAGATACGCAATACCGAATGAATTCAAGTCGCGAATGGAAATAGCCGAGTCACGCTCCACAA
This sequence comes from Opitutales bacterium, assembly GCA_028704125.1. GTDB lineage: Bacteria > Verrucomicrobiota > Verrucomicrobiia > Opitutales > JAFGAQ01 > JAFGAQ01. The sequence goes on along the minus strand of JAQVLM010000122.1, from coordinate 6,301 downwards.
TCCCATTTCCCATCATCCAGCGGTCAGCGCACTTCACCTTTACCGTAAATGATATATTTGTAGGAGCACAATTCACGCAATCCCATGGGACCCCTGGCATGAAGCCGATCCGTGGATATCCCGATCTCCGCGCCCATCCCAAACTCAAATCCGTCGGTAAACCGGGTGCTCGCATTCCAATACACCGTAGCTGAATCCACCCCCCGAAGGAAGGTTTCAGCAGTTTCCCGGTTTTCGGTGACAATCGCATCACTATGACCGGAACCATAGTGATTGATCATCCGGACGACTTCCGATACAGAGTCCACCGGCTTGATCGCGATCACCAAACCCAGGAACTCGGTGAAGAAATCCTGATCGGTAGCCTCCTTGCAGGGAATTCCCCAGTCCTTGAAGGTGGGCAACAAAGCCGCGTCCACCCGCAGTTCAACTTTTTTCGCCACGAGTCGTTTGGCAATAACCGGCAAGTGCATGTCAACCGCATTCCGGTGAATGAACAGATTCTCCACGGCGTTGCACACCCCCGGGCGTTGGCACTTGGCATTGCAAAGGATTGCCACCGCTTTGGTGACTTCCGCTTCCTTGTCAACGTAGATCGAGCAAACCCCTTGGTAATGCTTGATCACCGGAATCCGCGAATTCTCGACAACAAACCGGATCAAACCCTCTCCCCCGCGTGGAATGATGCAATGCACATACGCATCCAAACCCAGCAAGACTTTGAGGGCTTCCCGATCGGTGGTCGGGATCAGGCTCACAGCCGCTGCGGGGACGCCACTTTCCACCAAAGCATCGCCGATAATCGCTGCCAAGGCGGTGTTGGTGTGAAAGGCTTCCTTGCCACCGCGAAGGATGGCCGCATTACCGGACTTCAAACACAATGCCGCGCAATCGATCGTGACGTTCGGTCTCGACTCGTAGATGATGCCAATCACCCCAATTGGAACCCGTATCCTGCGGATATCCAATCCTCTGGGAGGGCTCATCCGCTCGATCTCCTCACCAACCGGATCCGGCAAACCCGCCACTTGATGCAAGCCCTCTACCATCTGGTCGATCCGCCTGTCATCGAGCTTCAACCGATCCAGCATGGGCGCCGACAAGCCGGCCTTCTCTCCCGCTTCCAAATCGATCCGGTTGGCCTCCAGTATCTTCTCTTTGCGCTCAACACACAATGCCCCGATCCGCTCTAAAATGGCGTTTTTCGTGGCCGTGGGAAGAACCGCCATTTCAAAAGATGCCATTCGGGCCGCTTTCGCAATAGCCTCCACCTGCGCGGCAAGTCCGGTGTTTGATCCCTCACTCATCTTGATTCAATCCTACAAAAACAATACCGAAAGGCCCGTCAATGAAACCCGCTACCGGATTCCCGCAGCGTGCCATTTCTCCAAATTAGAACGCATACATGAGCCCCACTTCGATTACATGGCGATTGGGAGCATCCACTTCCGACCAGCTCTGCACCACGGTGTCAAAATCCAGATCCGGTTCATCCATCAGGATGTAACGGTATCCAAGCGACAACGAAAGATCGGTGATCGGAAGGTCCACAACCAATCCTGCGAGCAACTGGTAACCCAACACGCTGTCGTCCGTGGTGAAGTCCTGATTGAACAGCTGAATTCCTTCAACCGACACACGGACATCCGAAAACTCCACCTTGGTCATCCCAACACCCACCCCCACATAGGGATGGACGATCGGGAACAAAGGCAGATCAAGGTAGGCATTTCCAAACCACGAGCTCACATCAATGTCACCCGCCGCATGAATCCACTCATTCTTCGAGTTTCCAATGCTGTTGGAACTCCAATAGTATTCACCCTCAATCCTGAGCATTGAGAACTTGTAACCCAGTGCTGCGGAATACCCAAGCCCGGCATCCACCGTGGCTTCAATGTTCTCATCATTCTCGATGCTCGCCTTCAAATCCCGGATGTTGTTATGGGTCGCCGAAAAACGACCATACACACCGGCATCGGCAGCTGCGGGAATCAAGGCAACCAGAGTAGTCAGGATCAGAGACAGAGATTTCATGCGGCTAGAATATGCCGTTCCTCCCAAATGGTGTCCAGTTCAATTATTGGCCTGGAACCGGATCCCAAGCCGTTTTCCCGAAGGTAGAGCAGCCGGTGCCCAAGGCATGAACCGCCCCATCATTCCGGCGTTCCGGGCTTGCGCAACTGATCCACAAACTCCCGACCATACTGTCGCCAGGTCTTGATCGGACGGTCAAGCGCTTCGTGGGCAAGCGCCTTCAAACGCTTCGGATCCGACACCAACGCATGGATCGCCCGCGCCATAGCCACGGGATCCTCAACGGCGGTTGCCACACATCCACCTCCGGAAGCCAGTTCACCCATTACCGCATCCTTGGAGCAGACACACGGTCGCCCATGCCACAGACTTTCCATAATCGGCAGACCAAAACCCTCGATCACGGACGGAAAACATGTCAGGTGACATTTCTGGTATTCGGCCGACAACACCTCATCTGGAACCCTGCCAAGCCACTGCAAACCCGGCCAACGGTCACACCGATCCCGGACCAGACGGCAAATCGGGTTGTTCTCGTCATAGATGCCACCCACCAAGGTGAGTTCGAGCGGAAGGGAGGGATGCTCCGTCCAGATGATTTCGAATGCGTCGAGAAGCGCTTGGTGATTCTTTCTGGGATCAAGTGAGCCAACGCAAAGCGCGCGGATCCCCTTCGAAAGATCCTCATTGGCCTGCGCTTCGCGGCTACATCCAATGATTTCTCCTGCAAGCTCAACATAACTCAAGTGCGGCTTTCCTTTTCCTTCCTCATCGATGAATCGCTGAAAGCGTTCAAAGGAATGCCGCGAATTCGCAATCACCTGATCGCACAACGTCATGCTCCGGAGATACTCGTAGTGGTTCTCGCGAAACTTCTGGCTGACCAATTCCGGGTAGTCGAGGGCAATCGCATCATGAAAAATGGCTACACTGCCAAGCCCCTGCCTTTTGGCATATGCCACCAGATCCTCCATTTGCCGTCCGGTAACCCACTCGGGAATGACCATCCATCCACCCCTGCGAATCCGAAAGGCCGCATGTTTGCGCCTCCATGATTCGCGGATCCTCCTCCGGATCGACCGCGGCACGGGCAGGTGCCCAATCCATGTGGGTGGATGGGCCAAATCCGTACGCGGCTCCGTGTTCACCGGCCCACCGTAGGCTCCCAAGCGACTCGCCTGCTGCACATCGAGCGGACGCAGACACTGCAAGTCCTCAGCCCACGATACAAAGCTAACCGCAGGATAGTCCTCCTCCAAGGCACGGCAGAGACTCCGGGTCACCCGTTGGATGCCGGTGTTGTCCATGGTATGGGAGGTGTGAGTCACCACCACATAGATGTCATTGACGCGCTGAACTGCCATATCCCGGGTCACTGCCAATCCATTCCTGCAAAATCCTGCCATCCGATCTCCATTACCGGCCTTCCAGGGATTCCAAGTGTACTCCGGATGCGAGTTCTTTCAAAACGTCGATCTGTTGATCCAGAAGCCGCAACCGTGCAGCCATTCCCTTGAATTCGGTCTGCTGTTCCCTCAATACACCCGCGAAACTGTCGAGCGTAGCCTGCATCCCCTCCTGCAACGTCTGCTGTGCATCCTGCGTCAAGCGCAACACCGCCATCTGTCGCTCCATCGATCCCAGCAGCTTCGCATTGATCCGACCTTGGTTCCTTCTGTACATCCATCCCCACATGGGTTTCTTTTCAGGCCCGTCCTGGGATTCACGGGCCAAGCCCATCAATTCCTCGCCGTCATCCAGATGCGCTCCCGAACGCTCCCTCAGTTCGGCCAACTGGCGGGAGGCTTGCTCCCACTTGGAAAGGCACGCTTCCATCTTCGCCTCCAAAGCGGCAAAAGGATCTGTGTTGGCAGATGGACTGGGTTTTGAAATATGGGTCGTGCTCATGGTTGTGGGGATACGGGCTTTCGATGGTTTTCCTTCCGGGTAGTTCCATGGGAGAAAACGCTGAATCCGTCAGGTTGTGCGCTTCCAGTTTCTCATCAATGCGAATTGTTCGTCAAACCTTTCACGATACCATTGCATCCCCGTTTCCTTCCATAGCGAAAGGTAACGGTCCCGGTTCGCATCCTCGTGGGTTTTCCTTCCCTCGGAGCGGCTGACGTAGTGATAGATGCGGCTGCGGAGAGCCACGCCCGAACGCCATCCGCTCTGCCAGAGGCGTTGGCAAAAATCATCATCTTCAAATCCATTGCGATATCGGTCGTCAAAGCCGCCCATCTCGAGAAACAGCCGTTTCGGAATCACCCAACAGGCAGCGGTCACAGATGGAAACTCCATAAAACCGATGTCCGGCTCGCACGGAAAAAGCTCCTCATACAACTGACCATAGTGCCGCGGCAGACCTTCAGGGTCGATGAATTTTCCCATGTGGTCGACCGCACCCGTGAACGCGTTGATCTGCACATTTCCGGCAACACCAAGTTTCTTTTCCGTGCGATGGGCAGACAAGAGGGGCTCAAACCATCCCCGGGTCAACAAGAGGTCGTTGTTGAGCAGAACCAGCATCTCACCCTTTGCCTCGCGGGCGGCACGGTTGTTGGATGCGGCATATCCGGTGTTTGTCGCGTTATGGATCACCCTGAAAGGTTCCTTGAGCCGGTCCAGCATCCGGACCGTTTCCTCCCTGCTCCCATCATCCACGATCAACACCTCGGCACGTTTCAGGTGTGGCCGGGTGTGCGCGATCAGGCCGAGCAGCATGTCGCGGGTGAGCAACCACTGATCTTTTACAGGTATGATGAAACTATAATCCACTGCAGTTTATCGTGATGATCAGGGCGCCTGTTATTCACGCCGATCATCATAGTATTACGAGGGATACGCTATCTGCAACGGAAAAACAAATATACTGCCTTGACTTCTTCCGGTTTTCGTCGATGTAGTTCCTATTATTAGTTATTCCCGCAGCTTACTATGAACATGCCGATATCAGCCCGATTTGATTCACGGAACCACTCCGTGGGGCTCGTACGCGTAGCTGTAGTAGTAGTAAACGTAACAAACGTTGCACGGTAGCGGGCCCTCTGAATCCATTCAATTTCCAGAACCCTGCCGGTGCAAACCGGCGGGGTTTTTCGTTTTCCGCCTGTCTGACATCGGCATAACTCAAAAAAACCATGCAGTCTTACTCAGGCGCAGACATCATCATCACCCTCCTCGAAAGGCAGGGCATCAAAACCATAGCCGGCATACCCGGAGGGGCCAACCTTCCGATTTATGATGCATTGGCCCGAAACGGAAGGATTCGCCATGTCCTCGCACGTCACGAACAGGGAGCAGGCTTCATCGCTCAGGGCATGACCCGGGTGAGTGGGGAAGTTCAGGTTTGCTTCGCGACCTCAGGCCCCGGCGCGACCAACATCCTCACCGCAATCGCCGATGCCAGACTCGACAGCATCCCGATTGTCTGCATCACCGGTCAGGTTCCATCCTCGCTTATTGGAACCGATGCCTTCCAAGAGGTCGACACCTATGGATTGAGTATCCCGATCACCAAACACAACTTCCTGGTTCGCAACGTCTCCGAGCTCCTGAGCGTGATTCCAGAGGCTTTCCGCATTGCGGCATCCGGCCGTCCGGGGCCGGTTCTGATTGACGTTCCGAAGGATGTTCAACAAGCCTGCATCGAAATCGAAACCTGGCCTGAACCGGGCCGGCCCGACCCGATCCCCGGGGCGGACCGGGCCGCACTCATTGAGGCCGCATCGATGATCAACGCCGCACAACGTCCTGTCTTTTACATCGGGGGGGGCGTTGTTGCCAGCGGTGCATCCAAGGCACTCCTCGCGCTTTGCGAGAAAGGCTCCATCCCGGTCACCCCCACTCTAATGGGACTCGATGCGATTCCAGCCGACCATCCCTTGAACATCGGCATGCTCGGCATGCACGCCGCACGATACACCAATCAGGCGCTGCACGCTTGTGATCTGCTGGTTGCCGTCGGATCCCGTTTTGATGATCGCGCCACCGGTCGTGTGGAGTCCTTCTGCCCCACCGCCCGCATCATTCACGTCGACATTGATCCCAGCGAAATCGACAAGATCAAGCCGTCCTCAATCGGTATCACCGGGGACGCCCGTCAGGTTCTGGAAGCATGGCTACCGGAAATCCGGGAAACCGATCGCTCTGAATGGACAGGCGAAATCGAGCGCTTGAAACAAGCCTTCCCGATGGAGTTTCCGGGAGCAGATGACCCCATGACCGCCTACGGCGTGATCCGGAAAACGGCGGCATTACTGCC
>JAQVLM010000121.1 GCA_028704125.1 Opitutales bacterium | reverse complement strand
GCTTCCCCTCCAAATGCGCTCGTCTACCTTAATCAATCCATAAACACCGTATACTATGAGCTTTTTTTTCACGCTCATGCGCACCATCCTGTTGCTTCACCTCTTGACCTATACTCTGCTCAACCTGCTGCGCAAAATCCTGTGTCGCAATGCGCCCTGTTTCCCGGATCTCGGGAATCAGAAAAGACTCAAGCATGTTCACATCCAAGCCCTTTCCTCCTCCAGCCGGGTCGGTTAAATCCAATATCCTGACAAACTGCTCATACAGTTCGGGACGTCCTATAAGACGTGCGGTGAACTCTTCCATTTGCTCACGTGTGACTCTTTTCTTGTTCGCCATCCCAAGTATAAAGCATATTTCGCTTTGCTTGTACAGCGAGACTATGTCTCAAAAAGAAGATTCTCGCTTTCCCCGTAGTTCTGATCACACCCTCTCGATGCGGTGACCGAAGAATTGGGTTGTTTCGGGGGAGGGTTCATTCTAACATATTTTCCTTTTACTCGCACAGAAAACGTGCATCCGCATTTACCATGAAACAGATGAATCCATTGGAGGAGCTCAGGCACTCGTGCTCCCATGTATTGGCCACAGCCGTGTTGAGGTTGTTTCCTGAAGCGCAGTTGGATATCGGTCCACCCACAGATCAGGGGTTCTACTACGACTTCGATCTGGATCATCGTTTCACGCAGGAGGATCTGGAGCGGATTGAGGCCGAGATGAAGAAAATCATCGAGGAGAATCAACGTTTTGAACGCCTTGAGGTTTCCCGTGAGGAAGCGTCGAAGATCATATCCGACTTCGGCCAGACACGATACAAGCTCGGGCGTTTGGCGGATATCCCGCAAGGGGAAACGATCTCGTTCTATCGGAATGGAGATTTCATCGATCTGTGTGCAGGCACACACGTTTCCTACACCAAGAAAATCAAGGCTGTAAAACTGCTTTCGATCGCGGGTGCGTATCATCGCGGGGATGAGGCGAATAAGCAACTCCAACGTATCTATGGAACTGCCTTTCCGTCGAAGCAGGAGCTTGAGGATCACCTCCGGATGTTGGAAGAGGCCAAGAAGCGGGATCATCGTAAGGTGGGCCGGGAAATGAACCTGTTTGCATTTGATCCGGAGCAGGTCGGTCCCGGTTTGGCTTTGTGGCTACCCAAGGGAACCGTGCTGGTCGAGGAACTTGAAAAGCTCGCCAAGGAAACGGAATTCGATGCAGGTTACGATCGGGTGAGGACGCCCAATCTCGCTAAGGAGAACCTGTATCATACCAGTGGGCACCTTCCCTATTACGAGGATTCGATGTATCCTCCGATGGAGCTGGTTGAGGATGAAGGCGGTCAAAAGGTAAAATACTACCTCAAGGCAATGAATTGCCCTCACCATCACCTGATTTATGCCGCCACTCCCAAAAGCTATCGGGATTTGCCGGTGCGTTTGGCAGAGTATGGAACGTGCCACCGATATGAGAAGTCGGGTGAGCTGATGGGTCTCATGCGCGTGCGTTCGCTTCAGATGAATGATGCGCACATCTACTGCACCGAGGAGCAGTTCGGTGACGAGTTCAGGGCGGTTAACGACATGTACCTGAAATACTTCGAGCTTTTTGGGATCAAAAAGTACCTCATGCGTTTCTCGACTCACGATCCTTCCCGTCTGGGCAAGAAGTTTGTGGACGAGCCGGTTCTGTGGAAAGAAACCGAGGATATGGTGCGTCGGGTCCTGATCGAATCCGGGATCGACTTCGTTGAGGTCCCGAATGAGGCCGCGTTTTACGGTCCAAAAATTGATGTCCAGGTCTGGAGCGCGATCGGACGCGAGTTTACCTTGGCCACCAATCAGGTGGATTTTGCGGTTCCTGCACGTTTTGGACTGACCTATACCACTTCTGAAAACAAGGAGGCCACCCCGCTTTGTATTCACCGTGCTCCATTGGGTACGCACGAGCGTTTTATTGGTTTCCTGATTGAGCATTTCAACGGAAACTTCCCGACCTGGCTCGCTCCCGAGCAAGTGAGGATACTGCCTTTGAACGATAGCATGCGGGATTATGCGGAACAGCTACGCAAGGCTCTTCATGCGATAAGAATCCGGGTCTCGGTGGATGGGCATTCCGACAAACTTGGTGCCAAGATCCGGAGGGCTGAAGTGGAGCGGGTTCCCCACATGATTGTGATCGGTGAAAAAGAGGCTGCCAACGGTAAGGTTTCGGTGCGTTCCCGTATCCGCAAGTCTTTCGAGGGCGAGCATACGGTGGATGAATTCATCGCTCTAATGATGGATGAAATCTCATCAAGACGTTTGCCGGATTCGTTCCAGACCGAGGGTTCAAAAACCTGAGCACTGTTTCAGCGGGTATTGTGGCGGACGAAAAAACAAATCCTCTCCAATCCGAAGCCAAGGCCTCGGCGGAGGGATATGTGTACGCACGCCTGGAGCCGATTCTCAGTGCAAGTGAATTGGGTCGCAGTAATCGCAAGATTCAGGAGACTGGTGTCTGTTGCGGGGAAATCTTCTGGGTGGAGACTCGACCCGATCAGAAGGGCCGGAGTGTGCTCATGGCCTGTTTGCCAGGAGGGGTTCCATATCCCGTCTCTCTGTCGGATCACAATGTCCGAACCAGGGTTCATGGCTACGGAGGCGGTGCGTGGACTGCCTCCCCGTCCGGTGATGTGTTCTGGGTGGACGACCGTAGTCGTTCGATTTTCTGGCGTCGTCCCGGTGAACGGGCTGTTCAGTTGATAGAACTCGGGGCGAGATTGGTTGCGGATTTGTTTTTCTGTCCGGTGCAGCGATCCCTTTTGATGGTTGCAGAGGATGAGGTGCAAGGACAGCGTTTCCCGGTCAATTCAGTTGTGAGGCTGTCGGTTGATCATCCCTCCCACGGATTTGAGACCCTATTGTCGGGTAGGGATTTTTACTCCAACCCCTCTGTTAGTCCCGACGGGAGAAGGGTGTCCTGGCTCTGTTGGGACTTGCCCGGCATGCCTTGGGGCGGAACCGAACTGTGGTGCGCTCCTTGTGTTCCATCCGGAGTCGATATGCGGGAGGCCGTTCTGGTCACCGGAGGACGTGAGGAACAGGTTTTTCAACCCACCTGGGGATTCGACGGTCGTTTGTATCATGTTTCGGATGCCTATGGTTGGGCCAATCTATGGGTTTGGGATGGGCGGGATCATCGTTGTCTGGTGGCTCGAAAGGCTGAGATGGGTCTTCCTCAGTGGGTCTTTGGTATGAAGACCTTCGGGATTTCGGATAAGGGGTTCGCGATCATCGCATTCTTTGAGTATGACCGTTGGCATCTGGGGAAACTGGACCTTGCGACTGAAACCTTTGAGATTTTGGATTGTCCTTACACCCATATTGATTCGGTCAGTGTGGATGGATGGCATCTGGTGTTCCTTGGTGCCGATCCGGGAACTTTCAAAAAGTGGATTTGCTGGGACCTTAGCAATGAAGGGCAGTATCTTCTCGAGACAGAGGCAGTTGGCACGGTGATATCCCGTTTTTCGATAGGCGTGGTTTCCCGCATGAAGGCGGAACACTATGCTGGAGAGATCCCCTACATTTTTTACCCTCCATGTGAGGAGCGCCCATCCTCCGGTCCGGATAACCCGCCTCCCGCCATAGTCGTATGTCATGGCGGTCCCACGGCTTGTTCCGAGAGCTACCTCGACTTGAAGGTGCAGTATTGGACGCAACGCGGGTTTGCCCTCATCGATGTCAACTATGGGGGCAGTACGGGATATGGCAGGGCATACCGTGAGCGTATCCGGAACAATTGGGGAATTGTGGACGTGGAGGATACAATTGCGGTGGTGGATCATCTCCGTTCAAAGGGATTGATTGCCGAGAACGCGGTATTCCTCAAAGGGAGTAGTGCCGGCGGTTTCACCGCCCTGAATGCCTTGATCCAAAAGGATTCATTTTTGGGTGCGACCGTCTACTATGGGGTGGCCGATCTTGCGGCGCTAAGTGCCAGCACTCACAAGTTTGAGTCAGGCTATGAATACTACCTGCTCGGACCGGATGAGGACTTGTTGAAGAACATTCGTCAACGTTCTCCCATCCATCATGTTTCCTCGATACGGAGTCCGGTCTTGTTCTTCCAGGGACTGGATGACGATGTGGTTCCGGCGGAGCAGACCCGCAGAATGGAAGCGGATCTTATCAAGCAGGGAGTGCCGGTTGAGGCCCACTATTTCCCCGGTGAGGGTCATGGATTCCGTATGGCAGAAACCGTTGAGCAGTGTATGGCAATTGAATGGGCTTTTTACCAGCGGCTGCTCAATCAAGCCGGATTGTAGGCGACCATTATTATCAACACAAGTCCCGTGTTGGAGCGAAGCAGGTGTGTTTCATAGAATGGAAAAGCATGGAATGTTTGGCGTGCAAGTGGAAACCGCAGGTGGCGCTTGCGCTCATTGAGCAAGCGCGATCCGGATGAGGCTTTCGGCTGATGCGTCTTGTCCCTGCTTGAGGAGCGCGGTTTCAACCCGCTTGGCGGCATCGGCAGGCTTGAATCCGAGTGTGATCAGAGCGGCCATCGCATCTTCACGGGGTGTGGCAGGTTGTGCGGGAGAACCGGTGATGAAGGGAGATGCCGAGGCTCCTGCTCCAGGCGCGGATGCCATTGAGAATACATCCCGAAGCTCCAGAATGAGTCGCTCAGCTGTCTTTTTCCCGATTCCGGGGCACTTCGTCAATGCAGCAACATCGCCGGTGACAATGGCGGAACGCAGATTGGCCGGCGAAAACCGACTGAGTATGCTCAGTGCGGTTTTGGGGCCGATCCCTGAGACCTTCTCCGTAAGCGCGATGAAGGCTGAACGCTCATCAGCGGTGAAGAATCCGAATAGGGTATGGGCATCCTCCCTGATCACCAGATGAGTCAGTAACTTGACCGCATTCCCGATGGGCGGAAGCTTTTCCGCAGTGAGAAGGGGAATGTGAAGCTCGTATCCGACCCCCTGAACGTCGATGACTGCCCTTAACGGGGCCGATTCCGATAGAATTCCCTGGATATGGGCAAACATGGTGCTTCAAAGTAGGTTGTGGGGTTATCGTAACCCCAGAATATCCTGCATTTCGTAGAAACCGGGTTTCCGTCCGGCGATCCACTGGGTGGCCTTTATGGCTCCTTTTGCCAGAATGTTGCGGTCGGTAGCGGTGTGTTTGATTTCGATCCGTTCGCCTTGGCCAAAGAAATAGACCGTATGTTCTCCCACAACATCTCCACCCCTCAGTGCATGGACTCCGATTTCGGCCTGTGGACGCTCTCCCGGCATACCGGATCGTCCGTTGATCTTGTTTTTCCCGATATCCCATTCGCGGGCGGCGCAAATCCGGCGGGTAAGGTCCTCTGCTGTCCCGCTGGGTGCATCTTTCTTGAAATGATGATGAATCTCGACGATTTCGGGTTCGTATTCGGATGGAAGCGCAGCCGCAGCTTTCGAAGTGAGATAAAAGAGCAGGTTGACCCCGAGCGAGTAGTTGCCGGACCAGACCATCGGGATTTCCGATGCGTGCTTCAGGATATCCTTCCGTTCTTCTTCAGAATGCCCGGTGGTTCCAATCACAATCGGTTTTCTGTGTTGGGCCGCCAGTTTTACGATATCCGCCGTTACCGTCTTGTGGCTGAAATCAACCACGACATCGCAGCTTGCGATGTGGTCCGCAGGGTTTTGGCCAATGTCAATAGCAGCGACAACCTCGATGCCATATTCGGGGGCGATGGATTGAATGGCTTTCCCCATTCGACCTTCGGAACCAATGAGAAGGATCTTGACTGACATGAATCCAACGCAACCACAGTTCAGACAAGGTCAAGCCCGAAAACGGGAGATTGACTGTCGCCCGGAGTCAATTCACTTTTTTCTCTTCTATGGATGCAACCACGATTGATGCAACCACGATTGATGCAACCACGATTGATGCATACAACAGGATGGGCGCCACCTATGCGGAACGCTACCGGACCCACGAACGGGTCTGTCGGGATTGGATGGTCTCCGGTTTCGAAAAAGAGGCGGTGATTCTGGATATTGGGGCTGGAAGCGGAGCAGATATGGCCTTTCTTCAGGATCTCGGATGGGAGGTCTGGGGGGTCGAGCCGTCTGTTACCCTGATTGCTGAAACTGAGAAATGGTTCCCTGGATTGGCAGGCAGAATCCACAATGAAGGAATGCCGCTTCCGGAGGAGCGCTTGAACGAATGGAAATCGCGTTTCGGGGGAATCGTGTGCAACGCCATGCTCATGCACATCGATCCGGAATTGCAGCAACTGGTGCTTTCCCAGATGTGGGGGCTCCTGCATCCGGGAGGACGACTGTTTCTGACGGTGTCGGAAGATCGGCCCGGGCTTGACGATGAATGCCGGGATAAGGATGGACGGTATTACGCTCCCTTGGATCGAGCAAGGGTGATGGATCTTTGCGAAAGTGCCGGATTCCGATTCATGAAAGAATGGGAGAACCGGGACTATGCCGGAAGAGGAGCATTGCATTGGCACAGTTACCTCTTTGAGCGTTGATCGTTCTCAAAATTGCAAATCATCAATATCCTATGTATAGTTAATACCACGGCTCTTTGCTGTATAATTTTGAATAAAGAACCCAAATTAAGCTGGATGAGGAGGCAATATGAAGCGAAAGCGTATCATTGTTGAGGATGGCGTATATCACTTGATGAGCCGTTGTTGCCTGGGCTCCCACTTGCTGGGGGATGAGGAAAAGGAGGTGTTCATCCGGATGATGCGCCGCCAGGCGGCGTTCTGCGGGGTGGACATCCTGGCCTACTCAATCATGTCGAATCATTTCCACATTTTGGCTCATGTTCAACATGAGAAGCCCCAAACGGACGTGGAGATATTGCGGCGTTTCCGTCTGCTGCATGAGAGTGGTCGTATCTCCCCGTATTCGATGACTCCGGATGCGCTTGAGGAGATATTGGAACGGAACGATGATAAGGCTCAGCGTGTGCGTGAGGCACTGCTGGCGCGGATGGGGGATGTGTCGGTGTTCATGCGTGAGCTCAAGCAGCGTTTCAGCATCTGGTATAACCACCAGTATGGAAACCGTGGCACGTTGTGGATGGATCGTTTCAAGAGCCTTGTGGTGGAGCCTTCGCTGCATGCGATGGCGACCGTTGCGGCCTACATCGATCTCAACGCGGTGCGCGCCGGGCAGGTGGATGATCCGGCGGATTACCGTTTCTGCAGTTATGCAGCTGCGATGGGTGGTAAGGCGTCGGCTATAGAGGGATACCGGCTCATCTATGCTGGCAGCAGCTTTGCGGAAGCGATTGCGGCCTATCGTTTGTGTCTGTTTGGAAAAGGTGCAAAACCCAAGGGTGATCAGGACAAAGACCGTGGTGTGATCCCCGCTGAGAAGTTGGATGAGGTGGTCCGGACTGGCGGTAAGGTGGAGATGTCAGAATTGCTGCGGCGCAGGGTGCGGTACTTCAGCGATGGGATGGCGATCGGCTCCAAACTCTTCCTGAAGGGGATCTATGAAGAACACCGGGAGTGTTTTCCTGAGAGCCGGAAGGCCCGGTTTGCAACCATGAAAGGCACCGACTGGGGTGGACTAAAGGTGATGCGTGACCTGAAGGTTAATGTCTTCGGTTGAGTAAGAGGCCTGAACAAGTCCGAAACGGAAGTATCCTGATTTCCCATTATTTTTCATCACACCCCGTTTGGGGATATCAACCGATCGACTATCAACTCCTGATGATTGGCTGTGTCCTGAGTTTTCCAAGGGATTGAATTTTGCAATTCATGCCTTGCGTTGATGAGAAAACACGGTAGGCCTTTTTCTAATCAACCGGTATAGGTGTGCACGCTTTGAGCGGCCGAAGGCATTGCGTTGACGGCGAACCAGCAGAGAAAGACGGTTATGCTGGCAAGAGCCAGGAAGAGCAGTGCCGATCGCGGGTTTTTGCGCCAGACGGGTTGCAGGTGAAAGTAAAGCAGGTAGCAACCCCAGGTCAGAAACGCCCATGTTTCCTTGGGATCCCATGTCCAGTAATGACCCCAAGCTTCTTTCGCCCAGACTGCCCCACACAGCAAGCCGAGGGTGAGTAGTCCGAATCCCACCCAGAGGGATGCTTCGACTATAGGGAGTGCACTTTCGGCTCTACCTGGGTTGTTGCGGCTGATCCATGTGTAGCAGATACTGGTGAGGGCTGTATGACACAGAAACGCATAAGCCATCATG
>JAQVLM010000120.1 GCA_028704125.1 Opitutales bacterium | reverse complement strand
TCTGAGCCAAGGTGTACACCCTTAGGAATCGCTTTGGAAATAACCGGTCAAGCGTCTGAAGCACACACTTTGCATGGACATAGGGAGCCCGCATCAATTCGAGACGCGCTTCAAAAACCGGCTTGAGTTGGTCCTCAAGCGTGAAAACCATCGATCGCAACGCAATTTGGCATCCGGAAACCCGCGTCTGCAATCCCGCCCGGGTGAGCGGCCACTGAAGGTCCTCCAGAAACAACTGCCGCTTCACCGCCTCTGATATATCCTCTTCAAAGGATTGCCATGGGTAGGCATCTGCAATCAAAAGGGCGGTCGGCTTGAGTTTTTTCAGATCCCGCTCAAACCAGCCGGTCTCCCGCCCCACCGCATCCTCACAGAGGCGCCGCCAGGCTGGCAATGTATTGCGGTCCGCATCACCAGCGTTGGTGAACAAGCGCACGGCCACTTGACCATCTGGTCGCACAGCAAGTCCCGGATAGGCGTGAATATCAATGCCATGGGTGTTGCCGATGAGCAGTTCGCGCGGTAAATCCTTCAAATCATCGACCCCGTGGACGGCCTGCTCCCAAATATCTGCAGCCTCCTTCCATATCTGGTTTTCGGCCAACTCCCCTGCTTTCCGGCCATGGGAAGCCATCCACGCCTCTGTCTGTTCCCGGATTTCCTGCCACCGGCCACATCCTGGCACCACCACCTCTCCAGTCTGCTCGTCCACCACCTGAAGCTTAAGCTGAAGGTGCCCGGGCAACACACGGGTGTCCCAAATCGCAGGCGGAAGATTCAGCCGGAACAACTTGCGTACCGCGCGGGAAAGATCCTCGGGCAAGGACCGTGGGCTGGGCCTGAGTTCCCTCATCAAAGCATCCCGTGTATCCCGAAGCGGCATCATGCGCTGGCGGATTTCCTTGGGAAGCGTCTTCAATAGGGCATCCACTTTTTCGGCAACATACCCCGGCACCAACCAGTCCATACTCCCCTCACGGACCGCAGCCAACGAGGACAATGGAACCGAAAGGGTGGCCCCATCACCCGCCTCTCCCGGGGCAAACCGATACTGGATGCGCCGGACACAACCGCCCAAGTCCACCTCTTCCGGAAACGCTTCGAGTTCATCATCCCGAACCGCCCGCCCCACCAGCGCATCCTGATCGAGAAAGAGCCCATTCTGTTCCGCTTCAGAAAGCCCTCTCCACCACTTGTGAAGCTCCGCCACGGAGGACAACTCCGGGAGCTTCTGGTGGTAGAACTCAAACAGCACGGTATCGAGATCCGACACAATCGAACGCCTGAACCTCGCCTGCATCTCAGACACGGTTTCACACACCTTGCGGTTGTGCTCCAGAAACGGAAACGTATCCCGGATCCCATCTTCCAATATGCCCAAGCGAATGAAGAGGTTCTTCGCCTCTGCGGGATCGATCGGGCCAAAGCCGACCTGTGTCCGGTCAATCAACAATCCATACAGGTAATCCTTGCACCAGACCAACACCCGCTGGGAACGGCTCGACCAATGCGGCTCCTGATACGAATGCCGGATCAGATGCGCGGCCGCACTCTTGATCCACCTGACGTCAATCCGTGAAACCGTCCGCGCAAACAACCGCGAAGTCTCCACATACTCGGCCGCCATGATCCAGTCCTTGCGATCATCTTTCCGCCGGCGCTCCGATGGAGACGTTTTCCGGGGATCCTTTTTCCGGTTTTTCTCAAATACCGCGGAACCCGGGAAGACCATGACCTTGCGGCCCTTCGTCGCCTGAAACCAATTGCCGTCCTCCCGAACCGCCACATTTCCCAAGAGCCCGCTCAATATGGAACGGTGAATGGCATCCGGGGTCTCTTCCGATCCACTTTTCCTGAAAACGTCAAGATCCCGCAACACATCCGAAATCTGTGCGTGTATTTCCCTCCATTCCCTCAAACGCTGATACGAAATGAAATGATCCCGGCAAAAGCGGCGCATCCGGCTTTGGGACCAGTTCTCGTATTGTTCGGAATAAGCCTTCCATATCTGCAGCAAACTCAGGAAATCGGACCCCTCCACCCGGAATTTCCTATGCTCCTCATCCGCCTGCGCCTCTTTGTCCTGGGGTCGGTCCCGAGGGTCCTGAATACTCAAAGCCGACGCAATGATCAGCACACTGTCCAACGCGTGCAGCTTACGCGCCTCAAGGAGCATCCGGGCGATTGTCGGATCGATCGGAATGTGGGCCAGTTGCCGCCCGACCTCGGTGAGCTCCCCGTTCTCATCCAGCGCGCCAAGTTCGGCAAGCAACTGCAAGCCGCCTTGGATTGCACGGGACTCGGGCGGATCGATAAAAGGGAAATGCTCCACAGACCCGAAATCGAAAGCCTTCAACCGCAACACAACCGACGCCAGATTGGAACGGTGAATCTCAGGCGGCGTGAACTCCGGGCGACCCTGGTAATCCTCCTGGCTATACAGCCGTATGCACACCCCCTCGCTCACTCTCCCGCAACGCCCTTTGCGTTGATCCGCGCTACTGCGCGAAACCGGTTCAATCGGCAGACGCTGGGTGCGGGTGTGGGAGCTGAACCGACTGATACGGGCCAGCCCAGAGTCAATGACATAGCGAATCCCGCTGACGGTGATCGAGGTCTCCGCAATATTGGTGGCGACAACGATTCTGCGCCGCTGTCCGGGACGAAAAATCCGTTGTTGGGCATCCTGTGTCATCCGTCCATAAAGCGGCAAAACATCGCAATGAGCCGCAGTTCCGCCCGACAGCCGGTCACACACTTCGCGTATATCCTTCTCGGATGGCAAAAACACAAGCAGATCCCCCGACCGGGACTCCTGAATGACATCCGCAACCGCATCACAAGTCGCCTCAATGTAGGTGTAGCCACCATCCGGCCGGTCTTCAAAGGGACGATACCGCACCTCTACCGGGAACATCCGTCCGCTCACTTCGACAACCGGAGCGCCACCGAACGCTTCCGAAAACCGGGCCGTATCAATTGTGGCCGAGGTGATCACAATCTTCAGGTCCGGCCGTTTGGAACGGATCTGAATCAGGTGACCGAGTATAAAGTCGATATTGACACTCCGCTCATGTGCCTCGTCAATCACCAGAGTCGAATACCGCCGAAGCAACGGATCCCCCTGCATTTCATTCAGCAGGATGCCATCCGTCATCACCTTGATCCTGGTCTGACGATCAGTCCGGTCAGAAAAACGGATCCGGCTCCCCACCCATTTTCCATAAACCGGCCCCAACTCCTCCGACAACCTGGATGCAACCGCAAGCGCCGCCACCCGGCGAGGCTGCGTGCATCCAATCATTCCGCTGCGGGCAAACCCTGCCTTCAGGCAGAGTTTCGGGATCTGAGTGGTCTTTCCCGACCCGGTTTCACCTTTCACGATCACCACTTGATAGCGCTGCAGGGCATGCTCGATCTCACCAATCTTTTCACAGATCGGGAGTTCCTTCTGAAATGAAATGGCTGAAAGGGCGTCCATCGGTTACAGCGATGACCATTGGCAGAGCATCCCCACAAATCAATCCCCATTTGCTCACGCCCATTTACACCTATGCGACGGAATACAATGCTGCATCTCAAAGACCAATGGGTCTTGAAAAAGTTGATCATTGAACGCTCTCACGGACGTTCCAAGACGCTAAGCTCACAAAGGATGAAAGGGACTACGCCCCGATCCCTAATCTGCGCCATCTGCGGATCACTTCTTCTCTCTGTGGATTCTGTGATCTGTGGGGCAAAACCCTCTTCTTTCGTGGTTTTCGCGCCTTTCGTGGTTCACATCTTCAATTCAACTCCAAAATCTTGTGGAGAAGCCGCAGGCCGAAACCCATTCGACGAAGCTCATGATCAAGCCCATCCAGAGAGCGGAATGAACAATGTTAAATGCAAAGAGGTTTTTACATCGCCCTGCGGGCTTATGCCCTTCGCCTGTGACTCCGGGCACAGATGCCTCAGCTTCGCTTCGGCAACATATTCTGAATTCTAGATCTGTTGTTTTGCACCAGCAAAACGTGTGTGGCCCGAAGGGCTTATAGCGAGCACCGCGAGCGATGTTGGATACAAAGAATTGCCTCACGCAAAGCCGCAAAGAAAGGAAGAATTCAAGAATCTTCACCACGAAGGGCACCAAAGAGCACGAAGGGGGCATGAGGGAAAAAGGGTGAAGTGAGAATTGAGAATGGGATTTTCAATCTGCGCCAATCTGCGAATCGCAATTCCTCTGGGTTCTCTGTGCGCTCTGTGGTGGATAGAACGCTGAATTCAACCAGGAACCGACCACGGATGAAGATCATGAACACGGATGATGGAATTCCCGGGAGAGCTTCCCATCCGTGTCTATCAGTGCGCATTCCTCCGCCGCTCTTCGAACTATGGAGGACACATCGTGGGCGTCACCTCTTTGCGCTGTCTCCCCAGATCACCTTCCGACAACAAGCAGAATCTCGCTGCATAAAAATACCCATACTGGAAAGGCTACCAGGAGTTGACTACATGCACAACATGGACATGATACTGTCCATATGAACGCGATTACCTACACAGCTGCGCGGGAGAATCTGGCCTCCACCATGGATCGCGTGTGCGAAGACCGCAGCCCATTGATCATCACCCGCAAACGGAACCAATCAGTGGTTATGATCTCACTGGATGACTATGAATCATTGGAGGAAACGGCCTATCTTCTCAGAAGTCCGGTAAACGCCAAACGGTTGATAGAGTCCGTTGAAGCGATTGAAAAAGGAACTCTTGTCACTAGGGAAATCCGTTTGGACTGATGGACATTTCGTTCACTCCTCAGGGCTGGGAAGACTATCAGTATTGGCAGAACACTGACAAAAAAACCCTCAGGCGAATTCATGAACTCATGAGGGATATCCTAAGATCTCCGACCGAAGGCATAGGTAAACCTGAACCACTGAAATACGCTCTTTCCGGTTGTTGGTCCCGCCGAATCACAGAGGAACACCGCATTGTATACCGGATAACCGGGTCCGGGGTCGTCTTCATGCAATTGAGATACCACTACAGGGATTGATGACCAGAAGATGGCTCTCTCGCAAAGGCCCGGAAACCCAAAGGGAAGAATCGCGAATCAACCATTGATGATGGACTTCCCGGGAGAGCTTCCCATCAGTGTCTATCAGTGTGCATCAGTGGTTGAATAAGAAGATGATTCTCACGCCCGTTTGACGCTGCATGCAGCGTCTTCACTCAAGCCGCAAAGGAAGGGAGAATTCAAGAATTTTTACCACGAAGAGCCGAAGTGCACGAAGGAGAGAGTATGGGATATCCAATCTGCGGAAATCTGCGCCATCTGCGGATCAATACTCTTCTTTCCTTCGTGCTCTCGGTGTCCTCTGTGGTTAAACCCTCTTTTCGTGGTTTTTGTACATTTCGTGGTGAACCCCTCTTCAATCCTGTTGGCGAGGCACGAGCCATCCTGCTCGCGATGTCAGACAAAGCCTTTCTGCAGTAAGGTTCGCCCAACACGCTCACTGCATCCGTGGACGAACCCACAGGTTGCTTAAGGTGCAGCCACCCGGGCCAAAAACTCATCTGGAGACAAAACCGGCAGAGCAGGCAATTGAGCAAAATCGGAGGTATTGCGGGTAACAAAACACGTGGCGCCCCAAGACATGGCAGCGGCGTATTGAAGCGCGTCTTCCATATCGACCCATTTGCTGCATAGCATTGCATCAACCTCCACGCCCGTGACAGGTGTGATGTCCAATCTGGATCTCAGTAGTCTGAAAAACCGGATGAGCGTGGACCGGTCCACTTTTCTGGCGACGTATACAATATCCGAAACGCTGACCGGCGAAACCGAACCATGGCACCTACATGAGAGGGCCAAATTCAAGGCCTTGAAAGACGCGGGATAAAATGGCTCACGCCGCTGAAGAACATCCAGCAGGATGTTCGTGTCGAAAAACGCCCTATCCATGTTTTCCCAGTATTGACTCCGAACGCTCATCGAATGCACTCAAACGGCTCTCTGCGACACCCAAAAAAGCAAACAGATCAGGGTTCTCCGCCTCCAGCTTTGAATCCTCACTCTCAAGCACAGCGAGTTTCTCAATGGATTCCGAAAACAGTTTCGAAACCGACATGTTTCTCCGTTTTGCGAATACTTTGGCCTTTCGAATGGTCGACTCGGGAACCGACAAAGTGAGTTTCTTGCACGCCATCTTACGTATGAATCTGACACAACAATACGTAATGTCAAGGTTGCCATCAGATCCGTCACTGTCACTTAGCCAACCCCACAATCCTCCCGCAACTCCGTGGTTCTCCTCTTGAATCCAACCTTGTGGCAATGCCGCAGGCCGCCCATCGTCGTGGGCGAAGCCCATCCAGCGAGCACCGCGAGCGATGTTAAATACAAAGACTAGCCTCACGCAGAGACCCCAAGACCCAAAGGAACAAAGAGTAAGATACTTCTCTCACAAAGGCGCGAAGCACACAAAGGGAAGAACAACATGGAAATGATTTTCCGATCAGTGTCTATCAGTGTGCATCAGTGGTTGAATAAGAAGATGATTCTCTCGCCCGTTTGACGCTGCATGCAGCGTCTGCACTCAAGCCGCAAAGCCGCAAAGGAAGAGAATAGGAAGATTGGTCTCTCACCAAGAGCACGAAGGGTGAATGAGGGAAGAAGTGAGAAGTTAGAAGTGAGAATGGGATTTTCAATCTGCGGAAATCTGCGCCAATCTGCGGATCAGACTCATCTTCCCTCTGTGCGCTCGGTGTCCTCTGTGGCTCAGGCTTCTTCTTTCCGCGTTCGCCGTTCGGCTCACTGAAAGATGAGCGCGAACAGGACGCTCCGGCTACCCTGGACAACACGCCGGGCCCATAAACACCGCACCCGCGGATCACGTCATCCAAGAGGACAACGCAAGCCGCGGGCGGGTAAGCCAAGCCGCAGGGATGAAGCGGACTTCATCCCTGGCGCTGTGAGACTCAAGGTTTCGTGGCGGAATACTCCAACACGTCTCCGGCATCCTCATCATCCGCGATGACCTCGAAGGTGATCGTTTGTCCGGCCTTTATGGTCTTGTTGTTGCCGATGATGCGGAATCGCGGGGCACGGTTGGGTATCATTTCGAGGTCTATTCCCTGCCATTCAGGAGCATCGAAACCGCTGGCTCCCGGCTGGTAGTAGATGATCAGGTCATTTGACATATCCGCGAACACATCTGAGCCCATCGTCGTCGGAGCATCCCCCATGAACGTGACAGAGGCCAACCCAAAGCACCAGGAAAAGGCACTATCCCCTATCGAGGTCACGCCTTCGGGAATCACCAGATTGCCAGTCAGTCCATAGCAACTATAGAAAACAGAATTCCCGATGCTCGCCAACGTGCTTGGCAGCGTCAACGTTCCATCCAACCCATAGCACCAGGAAAAGGCATAATCCCCGATCGAGGTCACGCCTTCGGGAATCACCAGATCTCCTGTCAAACCATCACAATCCGAAAAAGCATAATCCCCGATCGAGGTCACGCCTTCGGGAATCACCAGATTGCCGGTCAGGCCAGAGCATTGGGAAAAGGCATATTCACCGATGGTCGCCAACGTGCTTGGCAGCGTCAACGTTCCATCCAACCCATCGCACCAGTAAAAGGCATAATCCCCGATCGAGGTCACGCCTTCGGGAATCACCAGATCTCCTGTCAAACCATCACAATTCGAAAAGGCATAATCCCCGATCGAGGTCACGCCTTCGGGAATCACCAAGCTACCAGTCTTCCCACGCGGACACTGGATCAGCACCGTCCCGTCCTTGCTCAGGAGCATGCCATCCACGCTGTTTCCCTTATCTTGAGCTTAATATTATCGTCTAGACTATTAGCCGGTTTTCTTCCCCGATTGCCATGAGCGATGGCGACGACTCCCTCCTTTCGATATCCAGCTAACATCCTCCAGACCTGACGCTCGGATAGCTCCAGTAATGGCGCTGCCTCTTTGACCTTGATCTCTTTTTTCTCTATCTGGTTCAGTATCATCAACCTCTTCTGTTCTTTTCGGTTCAATGTCACTGTCTCCACACTGACATTTTCCCTGAACTGTTAACTACTGACAATATCCTAGAACATTAACATTCGTTCGTAAAACTATTGACAATCCAGCTTAAATGCGTTATCTTAGCTACAAAAAGGAGGTGTAACTATGCAGGGATATTGTGTTAAGTGCAGAGCCAAGAAAGAAATGAAAAATGCTAAGGCTATTACCATGAAAAACGGTAAGCCGGCC
>JAQVLM010000119.1 GCA_028704125.1 Opitutales bacterium | reverse complement strand
TAGGTGATGCAAATGCAGCGGCTCTCCATGATCGGTTCAATGCGATCACGGGCGGTGAGGGATGGGAGTTGGCGGTTTACCTCCTCCATGATCGATGCGATGGTGGAATCGTTTTCAGCCAACAGGAAAATCCGCTCTTTGCCGGTTCCGTGTTCGGCCTGAGCCAGCAAGTCTGCTGCCACCCATGCGGGGTTGCAGGTTACATCAGTGAGGATGGCCACTTCGCTTGGTCCGGGAAGCAGGTCAACTCCGACATCGCCGAATACCTGGCGTTTGGCTTCAAGGACATAGGCGTTTCCCGGGCCGAAGACTTTGTCGACTCTCGCGATTGAGTCTGTCCCATATGCCATCGCTGCTATTGCCTGGGCTCCACCCACCCGGTAGACTTCGTTCACTCCGCAGATGCGGAGGGCTGCCCTCATACCGGCCGAAAGCGAGCCGTCGGGGAGGGGGGGCGTGCAGACCACGATTCTGGGGTTGCCGGCCAATTTTGCGAGACTCACCGACATGATAACGGATGACACAAGCGGAACGCGTCCGCCGGGAATGTAGATTCCCACCGATCCAATCGGGTAGAAACGCTCACCCACTTCGGCTCCATGCCCGTTGGTGAAGGACCAGTTATCCGGTTTGGTGATGCGATGAAAGAACTCAACCTGAGCTTTGGCTTTGTGGATGTTTCCGATATCGTCGCTTGAAAGGCTGGCGAGTCCTTCATCCAGCTCGGCCTCAGAAACACGGATTGACCCGGAGGAGATCTGTGCTTTGTCGAAACGCCCGGTCATTTCGATGAGGGCCTTATCCCCTTTTTCGCGGACCTCTGAGATAATGGTCCGTACCACTTGACTGATCTTTTCACGTGCGGCGGTATCCTGCTCAAACGCAGCGAGCTGCTGGAGAATGTCGGGTGAATTTGCCTTGAGAATGGATCGCATGGTCAGCTTGTTGGGTCGGGTGTTGGTCTTTCGGATGAAGAATGCTATTCCCTCGGATAGTCAAACAGGTTTTCGCTGAGATCCGGATTGATTTGGATGCTCAGTGGCTTCAATTCGTAAAGTGTGGAACCATTGGATCTTCCGATGATTCGGGTCGGAAAACGGAGACCACCGATCAAGGTTTCTCCTTCTTCGATGGTTTCGATGCCGGACGGGTTGATGGTCCGGATGAGGCGACCGGTGGCTTTGTCAATTTGTCTGGAAAACGTGAACCCACCGGGATGATTGTATATCAGGATTTCGGTCTCGTTACCTTCGTCCATCCGGATTCCCGCGTAAAGCGGGTTTCCTTCCTCGGGAGGAAAGGGCCGGAAGAAGTAAAGGTTTTCCAAGGTGGTGGCCCTGAATTGCCTCACTTCGTAGGATGTCATCGATTGAACTTCGGTTTCGAACGACCCTGACTCAGTCCGGGATACGATTTTGTTGAACCCTTCGTAGCCGTTGAACCCCGTGATGGTTTCCACATCCGGAAAGGTGATCACGACCAGCTGTGAATCCGGTTTGCGAAATGACATGCTGAAGGACCCTTTTCTTGAGCCTCCATCCTCGTATTGAATGATCTCGCCGGAGTAGCGGAGGGTCTGGATCGCGTCGATCCGTTCTTCGGGTCCGATCCATTCGCGGGCCTTCCGGATAATTGAGGTCGCTTTCGTCCGCGACGAGTCGTCGCTTGCTCCCGATGTTTGCCCGGGGGATTGGGATATTCCGAATCCGGCGAAAATGACCCCCATCAGGATTCGGAGCAAGACTGCGTGTGTGTGGCGGGCAAACATGATCAGGGCAATCGGGAGGAAATCTGCCGGAGGCTGGTCGGCGCTATTCCCATTCGATGGTGCTGGGCGGTTTCGAGCTGATATCGAAGACCACGCGGTTGACTCCCTTCACCTCGTTGATGATACGACTGGATACCATGCGAAGTAACTCGTAGGGCAGTTGGGCCCAGTCGGCAGTCATTGCATCCTGGCTTTCAACAGCCCGAAGGGCGATCACATAGTCGTAGGTGCGCTCGTCTCCCATTACGCCGACGGTGCGCACCGGAAGAAACACGCAGAAGGACTGCCAGACCTTGTAGTAGAGATCCGCTTGCCTCATTTCATGTTGGAAAATCGCATCGGCCTCCCGGAGAATACTGAGGTTCTCTGCGGTGATTTCTCCCATGACCCGGACGGCAAGTCCCGGGCCGGGGAAGGGCTGGCGCCAAAGCAGCTCGCGGGGCAATCCAAGCTCGGCTCCGAGTTGGCGGACTTCATCTTTGAAAAGCTGCCGCAAGGGTTCGAGCAATTTGAGTTTCATGCGTTCCGGTAGCCCTCCCACGTTGTGGTGGGATTTGATCAGGGCAGCGGGATTGCCGCCGATGGACACGCTTTCGATCACGTCGGGATAGAGGGTGCCCTGTGCCAGGAAATCCACTCCGGATGTGTCTTGAATGGCCGCCTCGAAGACTTCGACGAAAAGCCGGCCGATGGTCTTTCTCTTGGTCTCCGGATCGGTGACTCCCGCTAACGCACCAAGGAACATCTCCGAGGCATCCACGGTTTTCAGGTTCATGTGGAAGTTGTCGCGAAAGAGGCGTTCGACGGATTGACGTTCGTTTTTGCGGAGCAATCCGTTGTCGACAAACACGCATTCCAGTTGGTCTCCGATGGCCTGGTGGATGAGGGCCGCTGCAACCGAGGAGTCCACTCCGCCGCTAAGACCTAGAATGACCTTTTTGGATCCGACCGTCTCGCGTATCTCACGGATGCTGGATTGGGCGAAATCCGACATGACCCAGTCGCCTTTCATGCCACATATTCCGGATAGGAAATTGCGGATGATACGGGTGCCGTTTTCGGTGTGAACGACTTCGGGGTGGAATTGCAATCCGAAGAATTGAAGGGCACTGTTTTCGACAGCGGCAAATGGGGCATTTTCGGTAATGGCAACCGGGTGAAATCCGGCCGGAAGTGCGATAATGCGGTCTCCGTGAGAGTTCCATACCCTGAAGGAGGAAGGTAGCCCTTCAAAGAGTGGACTGGCTCCGGACAAACTGAGGGTTCCATATCCGTATTCGCGTTCCGCACTTTTTTCGACCGCTCCCTCGAGCAGCCGTCCCATAACCTGAAGTCCGTAACAGATCCCAAGCACGGGTATTCCGAGACGGAAGACTTCCGGATCGGGCAGCGGCGCATCGGCTGCCAAGACGCTTGCGGGTCCGCCCGAAAGGATGATGCCTTTGACCCCATCCTGACGGAGAGTGGTCGCGGGAGTGTCAAACGGGTATATCTTGGAATACACCTGTGCCTCGCGCACCCTTCGCGCGATAACTTGTGTGTATTGGGACCCGAAATCGAGAACAGCCAGAATCTCACTCATGCGCGGCATTATGAAGAGACCCGAACCGCGCATGCAACGGGAAAACACTTCAAATTTCGCTCTCTTTGTGACGCGGGTCGGTGCACCCGAAACGGATAGGGTTTTGTGCGGCGTGGGACTCGTCCGAGGCGTGGGATCGGCGCAGTGTTCTTCCGTCAACTGGAAACCGATCCGAAGCCTTGGGGTCCTGGATTCACCCGTGCCCGCCAAGGCGGTGAAGGGTCTCAATACAGAAGCGTGAGTTGTGGTAGAAGCTCTTCCATGCGGAGACTTTGGGCTCATTCGGACAAGGCTGGCGATCGCCATCGACTTTCCAGTGCCACTCCCCGTTTTGCCGGTCGATAATGTGCTCCTGGATGAAGCGCCATGTTTTGGCGGCGGCTTCGATATACCGCTTATCGCCGCTGATTTGCCATGCATTCACAAATCCGACGACCGCCTCGGCCTGAGGCCACCAATGCTTGTCTCTGTCGTGGATGTGGCATTTCCACCCTTCGTGGAAGATCGCCCCATCGCTGTCAACTCCTTCGCGCAGGCACACATCGGCCATTTGGAGCGCAATTTGCCTCATTTCATTGATCCATTCGGGGTCTCCGAGTGCTTCGGCTGCTTCGCATTGGAGCCAGGTTGCCTCGATGTCGTGGCCGTAGGAGTCGAGCTCGGATTTGCAGAGCCAATCGTCCGTGAAGAAGAGCCGGAGGTGTCCGCGCTCCCGGTCGATAATGTGGTTCTTGAAGACCGCCAGCAAATCGGCGATGCTGCGGCCGACGTCGGGATCACGGGTCTCGAGGAAGAGCTGTGTGTAAGCTTCCAGAACGTGCAGGTGGTTGTTCATGGACTTTTTCTCGTTCATGTCCTTGTCGCTCAGCCGCAACCCATCGTTGACTGACCAGTCGCGATCAAACGCTTCGGTGTAACCTCCATATACCGGATCTTTGACCTTGGATTCCAATAGGCGGTAGAGTTCCATTGCGTGTTGGAGCGCATCCGTATTGCGACTGATGCGGTAGTATTCCACCCATCCGTAAATGAGAAATGCCTGTCCATAGCATTTTTTCGAGGTGTCGATCGGTTTGCCCTTCGCATCGAGCATCCAATAGGCCCCACCATAGTCTTTGTCCAGAAAGTGGGCTTCAATGTATTGATAAGCCCGGTCGGCCAGCGGCTTCAGGGATGAGTCCTTGAGGAACCGGCAACAGGATGCGTATGACCAAAGGTTGCGGGCGTTCAGGATGAGCCCCTTATCCGCATTTGGGACCGATTGTCCGTCCGAACGGATTTCCCCGGTGAAGCCGCCGTTCACATCATCCAGAACCTTGGATTTCCAAAATGGGAGAATGTTGGTTTCGAGTTCATTCCTGATGTCGTGGACCATTTGTCCGATTAAATTGTCTGCGTCCTGCATATCCTTCAGAAGTTGTTCTGTTCGATTGGATTACCTCACATGCCACGCCGGTGTCGGCTGTGAAACATCACCAACCGCGCTATCATCCGGAGGTGACAAAATAAATCAATCCTATTTTGATATGTTGTTTCCACATGGAGCCGAATCCTCTCGGATATTGGGCCGCGGATTTCTGCGCCAGGTATTCGGGAGATTGACAGTCGTTGAATCCTGCTCTAGGTTTGAGCTATGAAGTCTGCCTATGAACTTGCGATGGAGCGCCTCGCGAAATCCGATCCGGAACATGCGCCGCGTGCGCTTTCCGAATCCGAGAAGCGTGAACTTGCGGACATTGATAGCCGGTATCAGGCGAAATTGGCGGGGCGGGAGCTTTTCCTGAAGGGCAAACTTGAGGAAGTGCGGGCTCAGGGAAACTGGCAGGAGGAAGAAAGCCTGCTCAAGCAGCTTGCATCCGAGCGCAAAGTAATTTTGGAAGAAATGGAAGATCAGAAAAACGCGGTGCGAAACCGACAATCCTAAAACCGAGAACATGCTGCAATGATCCTCCGCATCACCCAATATGGAGAACCCGTCCTTCGGGAGAAAGGTAAGCCAATCACGCGATTTGATCCATCCCTGCGGGATCTTGCCTTATCCATGATCGAGACCATGCATGAAGCCCGTGGTATCGGCTTGGCTGCTCAACAGATCGGGATTGCCGCCATGTTGTGTGTGGTGGATTTGCATCAGGAGGGGGTGGACAATGGCTTTACCTATTCCTTTGATGGCAAACAGCCACCGTTGGATCTGTGGATGCCATTGGTGTTGGTCAATCCGGTGATTGAGAGCGTTTCGAAGGAGACCGATATCTGTGAGGAGGGATGCCTTTCTTTCCCCGGGATTCACGGCGAAATTGAACGTCCGGATGGAATCCAAGTGAGTTTTCAGGATACGGAAGGGAAGTCTCACACCCTTGTCTGCAATGGCTACCTGGCGCGTTGTGTCCAGCATGAGGTCGACCATCTCAACGGGGTTTTGTTCATCGATCGCATGGAGAAGGATTCGCTTCGGGATGCAAAAGCCGCCATCCGTAGGCTGAAAGAACGGACCATTCGTTACCTGCAGAAGGAGGCCAAAGCCAATGCATAGATGGATCGATCTGCAGTGTGTGATGGCATGCCAGGAACGGTTGAGCCATAGCAATGGAGTTCAGATCAATAAAACGGCTTGAATTTAACGCTAAATTCGTCGAGCGTGGCGGCATGTATTCACGCATTTGTTCCCCTTTGTTCGCTTTGATGTTTTCGTTTTTGATGGCTCCCTTGCTTGGGGCTGCACCCGACGAGTCTCCCCCGGTATCGTTGCTTTCTCCGGATGGAAAGAATTCCATCCTCTTTGAATTGGTGGACGGATTTCCGGAATACCGGGTCTTGCATGACGGAGTGGCCGTCATCGATTCGTCTCCGATGGGCTTTACCTTTAAGAAAGCAGGTAGCGACCTTGGCAGGATGATGATTGCCGGTATTGAGGAGACCCGTGCAGATGATACATGGACCCAGGTCTGGGGCGAGAAAAAGGAGATTCGCAACCATTTCAATGGCGTGATCGTCAGCCTCAAGGAAGCAGAAGGGCCGGGCAGGGCGCTTGAGATCGAGTTCCGGGCGTTTGATGACGGGATCGCTTTCCGGTATACCTACCCACAGCAGGGGGAGGGCGACCTGGTGATCATGGATGAGCTCACCGGTTTCAATTTGGCGCACGATGGGCAAGCCTGGTGGATTGGTGCGTATCAGGACAACCGCTACGAATACCTTACAACAAAATCCGCCGTGAGCGATATTGATGTTGTGCACACTCCGCTCACGATCAAAAGCGACAGCGGGTTGTACCTCAGTTTTCACGAAGCGAGGCTGGTTGATTTCGCGAGCATGACGATCCGTCGAACGGATGGCTGTTCGTTGAAGGCGGATCTGGTTCCCTGGGCCGACGGGGACAGGGTGAAAACCGATGGTAGCTTTACAACTCCGTGGAGGACGCTCCAGATTGCCGAAGCCCCGGGTGATCTCATCACCTCCTACATGGTGCTCAACCTCAACGATCCGTGTGTCATTGACGATACGTCATGGATCCAGCCCCACAAATACCTGGGGATCTGGTGGGGAATGCACATTGGCAAATACACCTTCTGGGAAAGCCCCACGCACGGAGCGAGCACCGCGAATGCAAAGGAATACATCGACTATTGTGCCAGGTTCGGGATCCGCCATTTGCTGATCGAAGGTTGGAACAAGGGGTGGACCCCCGCCTGGTATGAGAATGCCATGCACATGTTCAGTTTCACCCAGTCGACCGACGATTTTGATCTCAAGACTGTTACCGACTACGCACGCCAGAAAGGTGTGAAGATCATCGGATACCATGAGACCGGCTCGAACCTGATCAACTACCTGAAGCAGGTGGATGAGGGAATGGAGCTGTATCGCAGCATGGGGGTGAACGACGTCAAAATCGGGCAGGTGGGATCACGGCTCAATATGACCGAGTGGCATCATGGGCAGTTCGGGGTTAACTACTACCGTCAGGTCCTGAAAAAGGCAGCTCGATACCAGTTGACGGTCAATTTCCATGAGCCCATCAAAGACACTGGCGAGCGACGCACGTTTCCGAATATGATGTCAAGGGAAGGGGCAAGGGGCATGGAGTATGATGCGTGGAGCGAAGGGAATCCGCCCGACCATACCGCCACCATTCCCTTCACCCGGATGCTTTCCGGGCCCATGGATTTCACTCCGGGCATACTGGATGTTTCGATCTCCCAAGGCTACGAAGGCCGGGATGTTCACACAACCGCTGCCAAGCAACTCGCGTTGTATGTGGTTCTGTTCTCTCCGATTCAGATGCTGGCGGATCTACCGGAAAACTATGACGGGCATCCGGCTTTGCCCCTCCTCCAGGATGTTCCGGTCGATTGGGAGGATACCCGGGTGTTGAATGCCTCGATTGGAGAGTATGTGACCATGGCCCGTAAGGACCGCCATAGCGATGACTGGTACCTGGGTAGCTTGACCAATGAGGCGCCGCGGGATATCGAGCTTCCCTTGTCTTTCATTGACGCCGGATCATCCTATGAAGCGACCGTTTATGGAGATGCGGATGGGATTTCCTGGAGCCAACGCGCGGCTGAGGTTATTGTCACCCGTCAGACGGTTGAATCCTCCAATACACTGGTCCTGAAGCTGGCGCCGGGTGGCGGGGCAGCGGTGCGTTTCCGCAAACTCTAGACGAAGATTGTCAGCGCGCCTTCCAAAACAAAAAAAGCGGATGCTCCCGAAGGGGCATCCGCTTGGAAATGGGTTTTCTGTACGGTGTCGTGATCCGAACCGGCTGAAAACCGGTTAATCAACGGTAGCCGCCTGAGCGTCCGCCACCGCCGTGTCCGCCGGAGCGTCCACCACCGCCGAAACCGCCGGAGCGTCCACCGCCGCCGAAGCCGCCGGAGCGTCCACCGCCGCCGAAGCCGCCTCCGCCTCCGCCACGGCTTT
>JAQVLM010000002.1 GCA_028704125.1 Opitutales bacterium | reverse complement strand
TCCGGAAGCAAGGAGGCCAGATTGCGCCCCAAGCCCATCATGGAACCCACATCCGCGGCCCGGATCCCCGATCGCCAATCATCCAAGGTGTTCATAACCACTCCCATAGGTCCAGGGTTTCCCGCCAGCAAGCCGGATGGCAGCCACCCCTTGCTCCACAGGGGAGCCGGACGCCACCCTGCCGACACAGGCAATTGGAAGATCAAAACAAGCGTTCCATTCCCGTTTAAACCCATCTACGTCCACCTTTGCATCCATCACGAAAGCAAGCTCGTAGTCCTCTCCATCGCTCAGCGCATGGTATAAGGGATCGCGTCCTGAGCCGGCGGCAAACCGGATTGCCTCAGCACTGACCGGAATGGCATCCGGATCGAGTTCCACCATACGCCCTCCGACGAGGGAAACGAGGTCTTTGGCAAGCCCATCACTGATATCCATCATCGCCTTCACACCAACCCGACGTGCCAACCATGCCCCTTCGCTGATCCGCGGCTCAAAGCGGAAATGCTTACCGAGCAAACTCCCGCCCAAGGAACCGGTCACCCAGATACTGTCGCCTTCGCGCGCGATACCTCGGCGGACGGGTTCCACTGCGCATCTTCCGATCAAGGTCAGGTCCGACAAAAATACACCCGCTGGCGCTTCAGCCACGTCCCCACCGACGATGCGCACACCATACTTCAAGGCACCATCGCGAATCCCCGAGTAGAAGGCGTGCAACCATTCCAGATCGGTCGCACCTGCGAGCCACAATGCCACGACTCCGCGGACCGGCTCACCGCCCATCGCGGCAATATCGCTGATGTTGCGCGCCAACAGTTTCCGCCCGGCATCCCACGCGGAAACACCATCATCGAAATGGCGACCATAGCACACCCCATCCACGGTCACCAGCTCCCACCCGACAGCTTGGTCCGCTCTCCAAACCGCACAATCGTCCCCGATTCCCTCGGGTGGCGCGGGGTTAGCATCGCCCAACCATCCGTGAATCCGCCGGATCAAAGCCATTTCTCCAACCGCGGCTACAGATGAGGCCGGATCATCTGAAAAGACTCGCCTGCCAGGCGCTCTAGGGCACATTGTCATGGTTGCAGCATTTATTTCGTATGATTTCAGTCAATGCATTCGTTTTTTGCTTGAACCTCAAGCCAGTCTTCTGCAGTTTTTGATGTTTTTATTTATGTCCGAGGAAAACAAAGAAATCCCTGAGAAGCTTCCTGAACTGCTCACTGCAATGGACAGTGATCTGCTCAAGCGTTATACCACCGGCACTGGAAAGATTCTTCCACGCAAGTATACAGGATTGAGCGCCAAGCAGCAGCGTCATGTTGCACGCGTCATCAAACGCGGTCGCAACATCCTGACAACGCTCTGAGCGTCAGACCACCGCCCGCAATGGCGGCTTTTCTTCCCGGGAAACGGGATTCATCCATACCAAGCGGAACATAAGGCTGCTTGGTGTTTTTGTTTGTATGCGACTCTTCTCCCCAAATGATGCCGATCTCGATGCCATCGCTTCCCTTTTGGCATCCGGAGAAGTCGTGGCCTTGCCGACTGAGACGGTTTACGGCCTCGCGGCCAACGCGCTGAACCCCGAAGCGGTTGCGAAGATATTTGACATAAAAAACCGGCCGGCCACCAATCCACTCATCGTCCATACCGGATCAGGCCAAGACTACTCCAAATGGGTTGAGATTCCGGAAATCGCACAACGCCTCATCGACGCATTCTGGCCCGGGCCATTGACGCTGGTGCTTCCCCGCAAATCACCCATCCCGGATTGCGTGACCGCCGGATTGCCCACAGTCGGGATCCGCATGCCGGCACATCCCCTGATGCGAGCGGTGCTCGACCGCATCCCCTTTCCCTTGGCCGCCCCCAGCGCAAACCCATCCAACTACATCAGTCCGACATGCGCGGCTCACGTGAAGGATGGATTGGAAGGCAAGCTCCAGTATCTGATGGATGGAGGGGAATGCAACCTCGGGATCGAGTCCACGATTGTCAGCCTCCGCAAGCCCGATGATCCGCTTCTGTTGAGGCCCGGCCCCATAACGCCGGAGGCAATTGAAAAGGTGATGGGATGCCCGTTGCGGATCCGGCAGCATTCCTCCCGCTCAGAGGGACCTATGGATAGCCCCGGACAAATGAAAGTCCACTACAGTCCGCGCACTCCGCTCCTCCTGGTGGACCCGTCGGATGAAACCCCGGCATCCTGCGCCAGAATACGGATCCAGCCCGAAGCTACCCAAAACCCGGCAATGATTGCCAACCCTTCCGCTAGGCATTTTTTCTTATCCGTAAGCGGCGATCCCGGAGAATGCGCACGCCATCTCTACAAAATACTGCACCTGGCGGATCAATCCGGTGCCGATTCGATTCTTATTGACCGCCCCCCCGATAAGCCGGAATGGCTCGGATTGGCCGACAGGATTCGCCGGGCCGCAGCATCCGGGTCAACGCCACACTGAGAAACCCGGGAAGGGAAGATCTGCCTGTCCGCTCCGGAATTTCCGATCACCCCTGCCCTTTTCTGAGCTCCGCCGAAGCGAGGCATCACTTCGACACAGCCTCGATTATCTCACGCGCTTTTTGAGTCTGCACGTTCACCGCTTCGAGGATCGACGGGATATCGTCCACCGACAATCCGATCGCCTCCCAGGCGGGGTCATAAAAACTGATCGGAAAGCGTTCGATCCCCACACCGATGCCCTGATTCAGGCACGCGAAATTTGCGATATGCACCATGTAGGTGATCTCACGCGAAGCCTCCGGCACATGCTCAGGATCATTGTAGTACAAGGCGACGTCGGCCACTTCAGCCGGGAACTGCCATTTCTGGAATACAATGTGGGAGGCTTCATTGTGGGTGATACCCAGATGCTCTTTCTCCACCTCCCAAAGATCGCGATCCTGACTGGCCACAGCTTCGAGCACCTTCTGGTATTCCTCCGGATAGTTTTGAGCGAGCAGCAGAATACCAGCCTTGTGGAGGAGACCGGAAGTGTAGGTGTAATCGCGGTGACGCTCCGAAAGATTCTTTGCCCTGCTTTCGATGATCTCGGTCGCCAAACCGACCGAGAGGCAATGGTTCCAGAACTGGCAGAAATCGATGCCCTTCAACGTCCTGAACTGGCTCACCAAAGAAACGGACAAAACCATATCCCGCATCCGCGTCAACCCAATGCGCGAAACCGCTTCCCCGATGCTGGACACCTTTCCGGCGTATCCAAAAGCAACGGAATTCGCCACCCGAAGAACAGAGGTGGATAGCGACATGTCCATCCTGACGAGATCGGCAATGTCGTTGGGATCCACATACGGATCCTGGGTCATACGCATGATTTTGTGCGCAAGAACAGGCAAGGCCGGAAGTTCACACTGCCTGAGCTTCTCCGTAATGTGGGAATCGAGATTCATGGGATGTTCGGATCGAGTAGGATGAGAATAGCAGGAACACAATCAGAATCCTTGACCAAGGCACTGCATGATCTTGGATTCGAGGTCTTCCTGAGCAAAAGGTTTGACGAGATAATTGGTGGCGCCGGCGATGAGGGCCTTCTTCACATTGTCCGGATTCCCCTCACTGGTAACCATCATCACCGGGATATCCTTCCATCTCGGATCCGACTTCACCTTCTGAAGGAACTCCAGGCCGGTCATGCCGGGCATGTTCCAATCCAGCAGGATCATCGAAATCTCGCTGCCCTGTTCCTCAAGAACCTTGAGCGCAAGGGTTCCATTTCGAGCGGTGACTGTATCAGCGCCAATCACAGCCGCTGCATCGGATATGATCCGCAACATCACCATTGAATCGTCCACACTCAGTATTTTCATGCGTTTGCCTTATTTCTTTTTGTAAAATATCGCCCCCTGACCTTCAACCAGGTCAAAATCCGAGGAATACCCAACCAACGACTCCGACGCTCCCAGAAGGAAGTATCCCGGAGGGTTCAGGACGGAATGGATCCGCTTGAACAACTCCTTCTTGAAAACATCGGAAAAATAGATCGCCACATTGCGGCAGAGAATAAACTCAAACGAACCCAACGCGGACGGATGGTCCTGCAAATTGAACTTCTTGAAGGTGATCCGTTTCTTGAGAGCAGGAGATACTTCCCATATCTTGCCGTTGGTGTTGAAATACTTGGTCTTGAACTCCTCGCTCAACCCTCTGGACATCGCCAACTGATTGTAACGACCCGAGTTTGCCAGGAACAACACGCTCGGCGAAATGTCCGTGGCAAGGATCTCAAAGTTATCCATACTGACTCCAGCGGGCCGTTTCGTGCTGATGTAGTCATCCAAAAGCATCGCGATCGAATAAGGTTCCTGCCCCGTGGAACATGCCGCCGACCAAATCCGGATCCGGGTCTTGGCACGGGTCCGGATCAGCTCGATCAGTTGTGGAAGGATCGTCTCCTTCATCAGGCTCCACGGTTTGGAGTCGCGAAACCAGAAGGTTTCATTCGTCGTCATCGCATCGATGATGCGCTCCCGAAGTTTGCCGGACGTATCCTTCTGCGCGTTGAGGTAGAACTCCTTGAAATTGGTCGCCCCCATCTCCACCATCATCCGGGTCAACCTGCTCTCAAGGAGGTAGGTCTTCTCAGGCTTCACATCAATCTCGCTGTGTTTGATGATGAAATCACGCAGAAGATTAAACTCTTCGGTACTGATTGGCATGTTAGGTCAATTTCCCTTTCTCTGACTAAGCAATTCTGAAATACGGGGTGCTATCCCATCGAGTGGAATAACCTCGTCAACAAGTCCCTTCTCGGCCACCGAACGGGGCATCCCGTAGACCACACAGGTCGCTTCATTCTGGGCGAGCGAAATGCAGTTTCCACGTCTGCGGATCCGTTCCACTCCGGCGGTCCCGTCCTCTCCCATTCCGGTCATGATCACGGAAATGATTCCCCCCTGATAGTGCTCTGCAACCGAGTTGAAAAGCACATCGACCGATGGGCGGCATGAGTTCACCGGAGGATCATCGTTCAGGCGAAGCCGATAGGTCGTATTAAAACCAAGCCCCTCCCGCTCCAATACCATATGGCGTCCACCCGGGGCGATGTAAACCGTGTCATTCCGGAGGGCTTCTCCGTCGGCGCCTTCTTTGACCAACAAACCGGTCTTCTTCGAAATAAAGGTTGCAAGTGAAGCGGTGAAAAAAGCCGGCATATGCTGAACCACCAGAATCGGACATCCGATCTTCTTGGGCATGAGCGAAAACAGCCGGTTCAAAGCGTTGGGACCCCCGGTTGAGACACCGATCACCACCAGGGACCGGTCCGGATCAAAACTCACAACCTTGCGAGCGACCGGAGCCACGGGGGCTACGGAAGCAGATGGCGGCACCACTGGAGACGGAAACACGGGCGGCCTGCCTTCCGGAAGCGGCACATGCCGATGTTCAGGCGGCGGTTCCTTTGGCGGAAAGAGGATCGAACGCGAGGTAATCGCGGTCACACTCCGCCGAACCCGGACCAAACGAACAATGCGGACCAATTCCTGCCGCAACTGCTCCATGCTCTCCTCAATACTCCGCGACTTCGGTTTGGGAATGAACTCAAGGGCGCCCGACTGAAGTGCCTCAACCGTGGTATCCGCATCCGCAGTTGTCACTCCGCTCAGCATCACGACCGCTACCCCGGGATAGAGTTTTCCGATCTCCTTGAGTGCATCCAACCCATCCATCCGGGGCATGCACACATCGAGCAAAACCAAATCCGCCGGTTGTCGCTTCAGGGTTTCCAGAGCAAGGATCCCGTCCGACGCGGTGGCCACCACTTTTGTGCCATCCACCTTTTCCACCGCCATACTCAGGATCTTGCGATACAAGGCGGTGTCGTCAGCAATCAATACACGAATGTCAGAATCCATACCCATGGGTTCTCATCTCAGAGCAATAGAGTTTTCGGATCGTCCCGCCCGCTCATATCATCGCATCATGACTGGGTCAAACGGGGAGTTTTTCTGTCAAAAATCGATTCAATCAAACGGAGAAGCTTCACCTTGTCGAACTTCATCTGATAGGCATCCATCATGGTCTCTTTTGCGAGAACCTCATGATTGGGATCCTGCCTGGCAGAGAACCCGATAAACGGAAGATGCTTGTGGCGCTCGCTGTGGCGCACCTTCCCGCAGAGATCGAAACCGCTGGTCCCGGGCAGCTCCACATCCGAAATCACAACATGGAAATTCTCCTCCGATAGCTTTTCCCAGGCCTGCGCGGCATTACGGACATCGACCACCTCTCCAAACAAGCGGCGGAGGAAATCACCTTCCACCGTGCGGAAGAACACATTGTTATCCACCAGTAGCGCCCTCAGCTGCTTGAAGCGCTCGGGATAGGCCGCGGGCCTGAATACCTCCGGATCCACCGACTCGAAGAGACTGTAGATGTCCACCAGCAAGACCAACGCATTGTTAATGAATGTCGAACCGAGTATCCCCACCCCACTGATGGTTTCACGGTCGAGATCCACCACGGTTTGAACCGTATCCACGATTTGGGTGGCCACAATCCCGATCGGTTTTGCCAACAACTTGGGAACCAGCACATACAAATCCTGGGGGGTCTGCTCCGGCTTGGCGATCGGCATATAATCATGCATCCTGACCAGGCGCAAGGAACGCCCACCCAGTTTCAGGTATTCGCCCTTACCAATGTGCTCAATATCGGAAGCCTTGATCCGCTCGATGCGCGCCACCGTTGAAAGATTGATGGCAAACAACTCCAGTCCCTCATTGCGGAACAGCAACAGCGATTCGCTGTCGGAACTGCGCAGTTGATTGGCAAGATCCAACGCGGACTGCTCATTGATCTCGTTCTCGGCAAACTTCAAGCGGGCCATCGTCGCGATGCCCTGAATGTCCACAATCATGGCAACTTTTCCGTCTCCCATGATCGTTACCCCCGAATAGCATCCCACCTGCTTGAGGTAGACGCTCAAAGGCTTGACCGCGATTTCCTCACTATCAAGCAACTCACTGACAATCAACCCATACTGATTGTTGTCGACGTTGAGAACCAGGACATACCCGTCCTCCCAATCCGTAGCGCCACCGCGTTCCCCTTCCTGCGGTGCGATTTCGAGCACATCCGCAAGGTTGATCAAGGTCAACAGGGAGTCCCTCAACCGTAACACGCGACTGCCGCGGATAATCTCCGGCTTGTTCTTGCCTCCAAGACGGACCACTTCCTCGAGGTTGACTTGCGGCACGGCAAAACGGCGGCCACATGAGCCCACGATCATCGCGGGAATAATCGCCAGGGTCAAAGGCAGACGCAGCGAAATGCGGGTGCCGACTCCGACCTCGGAATCAATATCAACAAAACCACCCAAGCCTTCGATGTTGGTTCGCACCACATCCATTCCCACACCGCGTCCGGACACATCACTGACCTTCTCTGCAGTCGAGAAACCCGGAAGGAAAATAATCGTCAAGGCCTGTCGATCCGACATCTTGGCGGCTTCCTCAGCCTTGAGGACTCCTTTTTCGATCGCCTTCTGCCGGAGCTTTTCGGGATTCATTCCCCGGCCATCGTCAATGATCTCGATCAAGACCTGACCGCCCACGTGCTTCGCCGTAAGTCGCACACGACCTTCACGCGGCTTCCCCATGCGCTCCCGCTCCTCTGGCAACTCTATCCCGTGGTCCGCGCAATTCCGGATCAGGTGGGTGAGCGGGTCCGACAAAGCCTCCACAATCGACTTGTCCAACTCCACATCTTCACCCTCAATGTCCAGAATGATCTCCTTGCCCAGCTTCATCGCCAGGTCGCGGATGATCCGGGTGAACTTGCCAAAGATGATTCCCAAGGCCTGCAAACGGGTCTGCATGACCTTCTCATGCATATCTGAGGTCACCAGATTGATATTCTGGATGATGCTCTGAAGCCCGGCGATTTCCTGCCCATGATTCTCGGCGATCCGGATGAGCTGATTCCGGCTCAAAACCATTTCACCGGCGAGATTCATCAGCGAATCCAACAGGGACACGTTCACCCGTATCGTCTCGTCCGCCCGCTTCACTTTCATGCGGGCTGCCGGAGCCGAGGAAGCCTTTACCGCCAAATGATCCGTTGGTGCGAGATGATCCTCTTCTTCAACCTTATCGGGTTCATGCCCGGTGTCTGAAGCCGGGCCGGATTCATCCTCAACCACTTCCAAAAACACCGCTGCATCGCGCCCCTCGGGCGTCTGCACCCCCGGGTTCGTTCCCAACCATTCCTTGATCACGCCCGCCTCGATCTCCTCCACCTGCGACGCCGGAATGTCGAATACACTCGTGATCATATCCGGGGAACCCATCACCGTCGTGAAGAGGAAGGAACACACCAGGTCAGTCGACAACGCATCGTCGAGCCCGCTGATGCTTGAAAAATCAAAATAGGCGTCCACGAACTCGCCCAGGCTTTCGATCTCCTTGAAATAGTCATAGGGAGTCCGGCCTTTTTCCTTCACATCCTTGTTCATGAACAAACGGATCACGAACACGAGATGCCCATGTTGCATCGCGTTTTTGAGAATGTAAGGGTCCAGCCTGAAGCGTTTGAGCGAATCCGGCAGCTTCACCTGCTTGGGGGCAGGTTCGCCTTTACCCTGAGCCGGCTTCGTGCCACCTTTGGCGGCGGGAAGAAAGGTATTGAGCTGCTTGACCTCATCTTCGATCGCCACCTCCGCACAATGCTGCGGGTCATCGATCATGAGCTTGAGTTTATCGGTGCTGGCCAGCAGCACACTGACCATTTCACTGTTCGGCGAGAGTTGACCATCCCGAACCAGCGCCATCAGGTTCTCCATCACGTGGCTGAGCTTGGAGATCTGATCGAAACCAAAGAATCCCGATGATCCCTTGATGCTATGAACCCCACGGAAAATGGTATTCACCCCCTCTGAGTCGTGCGAGGCGGATTCCATCGCCAGAATCTCCGGCTCAATCGCCTCGAGGTGTTCTTTCGACTCCTGAATGAAAATCCCGATCAGTTCGTTGTCAACCATGGCAGATTTCTCCAATTCGTATCACCCGGAATTGCGGAAACCTGGCCCGTCAGTTTCCAACCCTCTCAACCCCAAACACGTCATTCAATTTAAAGATGGTGAACAGCCACTTGACCGTCTCCGAGCACTCCACTACCCGGAAGCCCCACTGCTTGCGTTTGCATTCCTGATACAGACCAATCAGCAGATTGAGCCCCTGGGAATCGATCGTTTCCACACCCTCCAAATCCAACTCGATCTGGGAGACCGATCCCTCGTTCTCCGCGACCAGTTTCTTGAACTCGGCGTTCATCCGTTCGATCGAGGTCGAGAGGATATTTTCTCCAACCTTTATCCGGAGCTTTTTTTCGACAACTTCGTTTTTCATGATGGATCAGACTGTGCAGTTTACAATGTCTTCAACTCCGGGATCACCTATTCCACCCGGGTTTCGGTATTGAGGACTTCAGATAGATTGAGCAGGATCAAGAGTTGATCCGAAAGGCGTACCACCCCGCGCACATAGCGCTTGTCGAGCCGGTTATCGCTCTGATTTGGGGTCTGGATAATGCTCTTGGCATCGATCGGCAACACATCACCGATCCGGTCAACCAGCAATCCCACCTTATCCGCGATGGTCCGCTCATTCAGCGAAACCGATGTGGGATTGTTTTCGAGTTCGGACGATGTTTTGAGCACAATGCAGTTTCCGAGCCCACCCCTTTCATTGTCATCAAAGGACAGCCGGCGGGCCAAATCCACGACCGTAACCACCTGCCCGCGCAGGTTGAGCACCCCGGCAATGTAAGGGGGCACTTTCGCCACCGTCGTCAGGTCAAGGTTCTGAATGATCTCACGCACCAGCAGGATGTTGATCCCAAAAAGGTCTCCACCCAGATAGAATGTCATGTATTGCTGCTGTGAACTCGGTGTCATGATTCAGAGGAATGACTTTTAAGGGGATCGATTGCCGGAACTCCGGATCCCGCTGGATGGGGTAACCTTCATTCCTGTCAACATGGGTATCGGCTGATTGAGCTCCAAGTTAAGACCGATATTCCCAAATTGTTAAACAGGCAAGCGACTCCGATCACTTTGATCCGGATTACTTCAAACCGGAACAGCAAAAAAACGGATTCTGATCCTGCCCCCAAAGCGCACGCTTCAACCCGAAAGCCCCTCGATAACACCCACGATCGGCAAAAACATCGCAATCACCAGAAATCCGGCCAACAACGCGAGCACAACGATCATTGCTGGCTCCAGCAAGGCAACAAGCGTGGTCATCCGGTCCTGAACCTTCTCTTCGAGATCATCGGCCGCTTCCTCCAGCATCGCCGGAAGTCGCCCGGTCTCTTCGCCGATCTCCATCAGCCCCGCAAGCATCGGAGGAACAAACGGATGCTCCGCCATCAGCCGGGCCAACGATTCCCCCTCCTCCACCCCTCTGCGCATGCCGCGCATGGCATCCGC
This sequence comes from Opitutales bacterium, assembly GCA_028704125.1. GTDB lineage: Bacteria > Verrucomicrobiota > Verrucomicrobiia > Opitutales > JAFGAQ01 > JAFGAQ01. The sequence continues at coordinate 21,374 of JAQVLM010000002.1, read as the reverse complement.
GATCGCGCGATTGCCGGCCACAGCCGACGCCCCGTCCACCGCATCGAGCATGGGTTGTCCTCCGGCCAGCATGGTCGCCAGACCACGCGCGACCCTGACAAACGCCATGTCACGCTCTATCCCACCCCATATCGGCAAGTGGAGAAGCAAACGATCCAGAAGACCCCGCACGCCACGCAACCTCAACACCCATGGAAGGCCAACCGCCAACACAACCAACCCGCACAAAACCGCTAAACCGTTATGCTGAAGCGCCCGGCTGAAGGCCATAACCCATCGGGTGGGCCCCGGAAGCGGAGCCCCTTTGAGCAAACCCTCATACAACACCTCGAATCGCGGGATCACGCCCACAACCAATGCGCCAACAATCGCCAGAGCGAGCACCGCAACCGTCAATGGATAGGCCATCGCACCCCGGACTTTCCGGGTCAGGCGCACCCGGCTCTGGAGATGCGCTGCCATGCGCTTGAGACCTTCGCTCAACACCCCGGCCCGCTCGCCCGCATGGACGCCTTGAACCGTCATTCCATCAAAAACCCCGGGAAAACAAGTCATCGCATCCGAAAGCGCATGGCCGGATTGGATCATCTCCAACATGCGTCCCCATACCCGGCGCAAGGACCGCTTCTGTTCCTGCCGGATCAACAGCTCCAAACTGCGCGACAGCGGAACTCCCGAACCCACAAGACCCGAGAGCTGGCGCATCCACGAGGCGACATCCTCGCGACCGGCACGCGTCCGGTCGATCTCGAAATCCGGATGACGCTCCCTGTCCATACAACGCGTCAGGCATCCGCAGGCGGAGGCAGGGGCAAATGCAGCACCACCGTGGTTCCAGCCTGTTCCATATCCTCACTGCGGGCCACCGACTCGATACCGATGCGCCCCCCATACGATTCCACCAGTTTTTTGACCAGCGGCATGCCGTATCCGGTTCCCTGTTCCTTCGCTGTGCCGGGGCGACGGGTCATCTTGTGCGGATCGAAAATGACCGGCACCATGTATTGTGGAATCCCCATACCATGATCCCGGATCAACAATTCCACATACGAATCCTTCTGAGCCGCTTCCACCTCAACCTGCGAATCGGCATATGAATACTTCACCGCATTGCTCAGCAAATTGCTCAGGACCACGTTCACAAAGGAAACACGCTCCACATAGACCTCAATCCCGGCAGGAATACTCAGGCTCACCTGAATCTGCTTGTCCCTGAGGTTCCGCTCAAACAGGTACAGCGACTCCTTAACCATTGAGAGCAAGTCCTGAGCCTGCATATCCGGCATACTTGCTGTTTCATCCATGAGCCCGCGTTTCCGCACCAACTCAATGATCGATACGCACTGATCCAAGGTCCGGATCAAGGTCTTGGAAACCATACCAAAGGAAACATCCCCGTCTTCAGTCAACTCGACCAACCCGCGGCAGGCGACAATCGGGTTCTTCAGGTCATGGGACAGGATATGAATCATTTCCTGCTGCTCCTCGACTTTCTTCATCATGCGCTCAGCCTGATCCAAGGCATTGATCTGCGTCGTTACACGCGCATGCAGCTCAGCCGCAATGAAGGGCTTGGTAATGTAGTCAATCGCCCCTGCCTGGAAGGCATCCCGCATATCATCCAACTCGTTGCTCGCCGTGAGAAACATGATCGGGATGTGGCGGAAGCGCCGGTCGGCCTTCAGTTTCTTGCAAACCTCAATCCCGTTGATTCCCGGCATTTTCAGGTCCAAAAGGATCAAATCCGGTATCGACTTTTCGACCCGCATCAGGGCCTCCTCGCCAGACGACGCCTTCGTGATATCGAAGTTTTGCTTGGAAAGAATCTTCTCAAGCACCCTGCGGTTGAAGGCGATATCGTCGACCACCAACACCTTTCTCTGGACTGATTGCTCCAATTCCATATTTCTCAGCTTGAGTCTAAGGTAATTTGCCCGCATTTATCGAGTGCATAAATACTGAGTTCCCGCAACATCAGAATTCACCCCTCCCCATAGTGGCTCCCAATCAACAGAAAACTCCAAACGCCATCCTCCTCATCGAAGAGAGTGAAGCGTTCCGCTTGCTCTACCGGACGATCCTCAAGGCTCTGGGCGTGGCCAAGGTGGTTGAGGCAGTGGATGGCATCAGCGGTTACCGCGAATACGTCATGGGCCAGTTCGACATCGTAATCATGGCCTACCGTCTTCCCAGAAAAAGCGGACTTGATACCCTCCGCGAGATCCGCGCCACCCGCAGGGATGCCCGGATTATCATGCTCACCACCGAAAACGACAAGAAGACCGTGATGGAGTGCATCAAAGCCGGGGCGCGCTACTACATCCAGAAAGATTTGAGCGCACGCGACCTCAAGAAAAAGCTCAAGGAAGTCTTCAACCTCATCCTCTAGGCCGGATACCGTCGAGGGACCTCACAGACACCCCGAGCAGAGATCACCGCCTTGTTGGCCGTTCCATTCTGACTGACGCAACGGATATTCCACGACAATCCTGCCTATTGTAAAATGTCGCCTGCGACTCGGAACATTCTCTTCCATCCTCGGGCCTTGGGGGCTTGGTGAAGAATCCTTTACTTCCAATCCTGCTGCCCATAGTAGCGGGAGCATTCTGCCCGCGCCTTCTTAGCCGCTGGGCGAACGTTGTGAATCAAAGATTCTTTATCATCGCTCGCAAAGCTCGCTATAAGCCCTTCGGGCCACATACGTTTTGCTCGCGCAAAACAACAGACTAAAGATTCCGATCTTCCGGAGGGGGCGATCTCCGCGCCTCCGCGCGGGAACCTCTTCTTCTTCATCATCCTGCTAATCCCATCCAGAAATTTCGATCTCTCGCCCGGCTTCGCCTCAAGGCGCCAAGCTCACAAAGAAACCCATCCTTCGTGCCTTGGTGCCTTCGTGAGAAAACCTCCATTTATTTCCACCGTATTGAGCGCAAATTACGATCCCAATCCGGAATCCACCCCCAAAGCCTACGATTCCAAATCGGGCGAATGTATGACGTCAATTTCAGTGGTAACATTTATTCACGCTGATCCTCATCATCACTTCTTGATTTGATTAAAAACCCTCTCAATACACCTCCAAGCGTGTAACAGATTACGCCGGAAAACGCTAGCCAAACAAAGTCATCCTTAGATGCATATGAAGATCGGGAAACGAAATAACTACCCAATACTACACAAACGTAACCTATCAATACTCTCTTTTTCATGTTTAACAGTTTCCTGCCAGTCCTTCTCCAATTCCCGATACCATACCAACCTGCAAGAAAACGGGTCAGTCCAATTATTCCCCTTTTTTTGGAGGAAGCGCCAGAAGCTGCGGTGGCGCTTTCGTCGATGCAGACTGACCAGACTCTGGACATAGTATAGGATTCCGACGTGTGGGTTATGAGCAAACGAGTGGTGGGAATGAACTGGGGACAGATTCGGGGAGGGACGGGTTCAGACTATGCCATTTTCGTTTCCGGAAGCAAGCAAATGCCATGGCCAGCGGGCCTTGATGAGCAAACATCCGGTCTATCGACTTGATTGGCAAGCGCGAATCTGTCGTCAAGACGGAAGACGGGACACTCACGTGTTCCGCTACGGGGAAAATGCATCCGATCCATCTTACTTGGGGTCTTGGGGTCTCTGCGTGAGAATTTCTTCTTCTTCAATCCGACAACGCCGGGTCGGAACGCTTACGCGTCCCGCTACGGAAGAACTCCGTTGTCTATGTGATCTTTTGTGGCAAAGATTCTTCTTCCAACCTGTTGATCCGAGCTTGCGAGGAGTATCGTCGTCCGCGCAGCGGATCTTAGTGAGCCCAAAGGGCGAAAGTTGTTAATGATAAGAATGATTAACATCGCTCGCCTAGCTCGCTATAAGTTCTTCGGGCCACATACGTTTTGCTGGCGCAAAACAACAGACCAAGAATTCCAATCTTCCGGAGGGGGTGACTTCAGCCATCCTCTATACCCATACTCCACGCTAGCCGTCCAATCGCTTGCGGATGAGCGGGGACGCTCACCCCTACCCACAACAGCCAATCTCACGGGAACGGATTGCCACGAAATCTGAAATTCCCCGAACCCGGGAGGGCGACGTGTCCCCGCCGAGCCGCTCTTCCCTCTGCGTCTTGGCACCTCTGCGCGAGTAGATATTCTTGGAGAAAGATTCCATCCGCAGATGGCGCAGATTTCCGCAGATTGAAAATCTCATACTCCACCCTTCGTGTCCGCCAGATCTTAGTGGTGAAGATTCTTGAATTCTTCACACTAACTGCCGGTCAGCACGCCCGACCCGATCACAACTCGAATATCGGAACACTCACGCGTTCCGCTACGGGGATTAACACGGGAAAAAGGATTCCAGTCCATCTTTCTTTGGGTCTCCGGGTCTTGTAGGTTTGAGTGCGGACCTAGCCTGCCGGATCAAACGGGCAGGCCTCAATGAAAGCATTAACGACTGGCGTGTTTTGGTAATCCATCGCGACTATTCCATCCAATTTGTGGTTCCAATCGACCCGTACTGCAAAAACGGCTAAAACACTATGGAGCCTGATGGACTCCTCTCAATCTCATGACAAGGGCCCAAATCAGAGTCAGCAAATCCAATCATCAGTGGATTTGGAAACAGGACGCTTAAATGCAAATTGTTACAATTACACCCGCCTTTCGTGGAATGGGTACAAATCTGTCGAAAAAAACGAGATGCATCATAGAATCTGGTCCAGAACTGCACAGGGAAGCACTCTGCCTTATGTTATGGACCAAGCCAAAGAACAGAAAATTCCTACAACTCGACAACTGAAACCACCAAAGCCGTGAGGTTGTCCTTCCCCGAATTCGCCAATGCCTCATCAACCAGCCGCTGGGACACGCGCTTGTCCGCCATCCGCGGATGGGGACTGCGGATGATATCGGTGATCGCATGATCGAAAAGGCCGTCACATATTCCGTCTGAACAGAGAGCAAAGGTATCGCCGGGAGCAATGCCAACCGAACCGATTTGCGGGTCGATTTTGCGGATGCCACCCCCCAAAGCCTGATCCAGAATGTTGCGGGATGGATGCATTTTCGCCTGGCGCTCATTGATCCTGCCTTGCCGCAGCAACCAGCCGACATGGGAGTGGTCTTCCGTGATTTGAACCATGGGCCCCTCCGCCGGCAAATGGTAAATGCGGCTATCCCCGATGTGTGCAAACAAAAGGCGTTTGGGATTGATCCAAACCATACTCAGGGTCGCGCCCATGCCATTGCATTCCTCATAGGCTCTTCCCATATCCAACATGGTCAAATGGATACTCTGGTAAAGGTTGCGCAGGATGCTTGCATCATCCACGGCATCCCCGTGCATGGCGGTGCGCAAGGCCTCCGGCAGACGCTTGGTAACCGTCTGCACCGCTATGCGACTGGCGTATTCGCCCGCATTTGCCCCTCCCATGCCATCGCTTACAGCAAACACGAACTGCTGGTCATCATCGACCACCAGCTCGTCTTCCTTTCCGAGATAATGCACTTCACGGGCGTCGAAGATCAGACCAAGGAAAGCATCTTCGTTGTTGCGTCGAAAGCGACCCGGATGGGTCATACCGGACCAGCGTAACCTCATGGCGTGACTCGCGGCTGGTTGGGTCGGCCACCGACATCTTCAATACGCAGGCCTAGCCCGGTCTCAAGGTTGGTCGCAAACTCAAAATCGATAATGCAAAACCGACCGGTTTGCATGTTGTAGGTGATGTTGCGGACAAACGGGTCCTCGTGCTTTACCCCATACTGCTCGAGTTCACGGAACAAGCGGACTTGCGTATCCTCACTCACGTTGTCCGCCCGGTGTCCACAGTTGGTGGTGACGATGTACAGATCCCCGGGATGGTTTTCCAGTATGCGGGGAACGAAGGAACAACCCTTGCGCTCAAGATACTCAAGGATGCACACCTCATTCTCGTAGCGCTCTTTTGCCGCTGGTCCGCGGTAGTATTTGTGAACACGTCCGTCGTATCCTACCTTTACGACCGAGCGTTGAGTGTCTTTGACGTCATGCATGGGTGGTCAAAAGTGTAATTTTGAAATTTCGGGATACAAATTTCGGCTTTTTTGTTTGAATGGCAAGCGGGTTGCTAACGTAATGGCAGCTTCATCAGGTTAATCCCATCCGATCAACCTTTTCGCACGTGAGGCTATAACCTTACACCATTAAACGAATAAACACTATGCCTAAATTCAAACTGGAGTATATCTGGCTCGATGGCTACCTTCCGGAGCCCAATCTGCGTGGAAAGACCAAGATTGCCGATGCCGAACCAAAGTCAATTGAGGATTGCCCGATGTGGGGATTCGACGGAAGCTCGACCCGCCAGGCCGAAGGGCACAGCTCCGACTGTATGCTGAAGCCTGTGGCGCTCTATCCCGATGCAGCAAGGGAGAACGGGTTCATCGTGCTGTGTGAGGTCCTGCTGCCCAATGGGGATCCCCATCCTTCGAACTACCGCAACACCGTTCCGGAAGATGCGGATGCCTGGTTTGGCTTTGAACAGGAATACTTCCTCATGCAGAATGGTCGTCCTTTGGGATGGCCGGAAGACGGATACCCAAAACCACAGGGGCAGTATTATACCGGGGTCGGCTTTGAAAACGTGGGCGATATCGCGCGCGAGATTGTCGAAGAGCACCTCGAGCTCTGCCTCGCAGCCGGCATCAACCATGAAGGGATCAATGCCGAAGTGGCCAAAGGCCAGTGGGAATACCAGATCTTCGGCAAAGGCTCCAGAAAGGCTGCAGACGATGTATGGGTCGCACGTTACATCATGTCCAGGCTTTGCGAACGCTACCAGGTGACGGTGCAACTGCACTGCAAACCCTTCCAGGGCGACTGGAACGGCTCGGGCATGCACTGCAACTTCTCGACCAAGTTCATGCGCGAAGTGGGTGGTAAGCCCTACTTCGAAAAGCTCATGGCCACTTTCGACAAGTATCGCGATGAGCACATCGCAGCTTATGGACCTGACAACCATATGCGCCTGACCGGTCTGCATGAAACCCAGTCCATTGACAAATTCAGCTGGGGCATCGCGGATCGCGGAGCCTCGGTACGGGTGCCCCACGCCTTTGTGAAGAACAATTACAAGGGCTATCTTGAGGACCGTCGCCCGAATTCGATGGCCGATCCTTACAAGATTGCCTCCCGTGTGCTGAGAACCCTTTCAGAGATTCCAACTGAATAAGCGGGGATCTTTGTTTGATGGTAAGGATGTCCGCTCGAGAGTTCGGACGTGCGAAAAGGATCCCGTCGTGAGACGGGGTCTTTTTTTTCGCTTAACCGAAAGCCATTTGGACCGAATAAACTTATAGCTTATGGCCCAAGCATTCAGTATTTCATACGGCGAACTGGCGGCGATGATGAATGCGGCATTACGGGATGTTTTCACGATGATGCTGCATTCTTCCATCAAACTCGAACCCTGGACCGAACCCCCGACGGTCGCCGCAGGAGTCGAGAAGCTCTTCGGCAACGATACCCCTTTGATCGTCTCCAACATCGGATTCAGCGGTGATATCTTTGGATTTGTGTATCTCTTCATGGGGAACGAAACCGCAGACTTCATTGCCTCGCGCATGCTTAAACCGGTGAATGGCGGCCATCATCCGCTCGATATCGTCAACGATGCGGTCGGTGAATTCACCAATATTTCGATCGGCGGGTTCAAGAACCAACTCAGCCAGTTCGGATTTCCGTGCTCCCTCACCCTCCCCTCCATTCTGAGGGGCAAGAGCCTATCGGTTGAACCGGTCTCAGGCTGCGTGAGAAAAACCTTTCTTTTCAAAGTAAGGGGTAAACCCATTCTGAGCCTCCTCATCATCAAGGAAGATTAGGGGATCGAATCGTTCGGCAAGATACGCTCCATCGAAACAGGGCTCCGTCCAATCTGTGTCGGTGTGGCATCATTCCGCATCCAATCAAACCTGACTTACCACCGTTGCGCATGGCACCCAGCTACGGCGAATCGGGCCGCTGTCCGGCCAAAAACTCCATTGATCCATGCATCGCCGCCAGTTTCCTTTTGACCGGAAGGGGGAGACCATGATGGGATCAGGCCACAAATAAGACCTCTATATACCCCGTTATTCAAATGGAACAGATCATCCAACCCTCCACCCTCGGTCTCGCAAAGACCTTTGGTTTCGGTGACCGTCTCGGAATGGCCGGTCGCGGCCACCTTGAAGCCCTCAAGGGCTACAGCTTCAAACCGATCCTCGCCCAACAGTCCATCCGCGAACTCACCCGCATCGGACGCACTCCCGATGCGGTCATCGATGCAGCCCGGACAGCCATCATCAAGGCAAACTATCAGGGATCGTGGGGTGCGGACGCCGATCACCTCAAAACGCCTCAGGACGTTGCTTACACCGCAGCCGCCGGCTTCACTTTCTTCACCATCGATCCTTCAGAACACGTCAACAACCGCTCGGACACCATGGAAGCATCCGAACTAGAGCAGGAAGTTGAAAAGCAGAACAATGAAGGACTATACGGTGGCGCACGGGTTCAGGAACTTTACCTGTGTAAATCCTTTCCAGTAAGCAATGGTCGGGAACTTCAATATGACGCTGCCACCTTACTTCGGGCTGCGGTAAAATATGGCCGCGCAGTCGCCCATTGCGAGACCATGGCTAAGGCCATTGCCAAAGAAACGTCCGGACGCCAGTCCGAGATTGAGATTTCTGTGGATGAGACCGACCAACCCACTTCCCCTCTCGAGCACTTGTTCTTCACCCTCGAACTCAAAAGGCGTGGGGTTCCGTTTGTGAGTCTGGCACCACGCTTCATCGGCGATTTTGAGAAAGGTATCGACTACAAGGGAGATTTGGCCGCATTCGAAACCGATCTCCGGAAACACTTCGAGATCGCCCAAGCCTTTGGCCCCTACAAGATCAGCATTCACAGCGGTTCTGACAAATTCTCGATTTATCCGGTGATCAGTCGTGTATGCGGAGACCTCCTCCACGTCAAAACATCCGGCACCAGCTACCTCGAAGCCCTGCGAACCGTTTGCCGGACAGAGCCCGCTCTCTTCGCTGAAATCGCCCGTTATTGCCTCGGGCGTTTTGAGGAAGACAAAATGAGTTACCATATTTCTGTCACCCCCGGCTTCGTTCAGGGAGTCCGGATCAGGGAGGACGCACGCACGATGGAAGACTTGTTTCTAAACGACGACCAAGGGCGACAGATTCTCCACGTCACCTTCGGCTCCGTTCTGAGCAAAGGCACGCACACCGATGGGCGAAGCTTCCGGGACGCCATCCTCGAAACCTTGTCCCGCGAAGAAGACCTCCACACAGAACTGCTCGCCAAGCATCTCGGCAAACACCTCAGGCTTCTGAGCTAAGGAAAATGCCTCCGCTGGGAAGCGGATTCCAAAACTATTGGGCCGATTCCGCCTTCCCTGTCATCGGAACAAAGCGCACGGGAAACACCACCGTTTCCTTCCATCCTTGTTCCGTTAACACCAGCTTTTTTAGCTCCTGATCAGCATCGCCCACCGGAAGGACGATACAACCGCCGGGCTTGACTTGCTCCATGAGCGGAGCGGGCACCTCGCGGGGGGCAGCAGTCAAGAGGATCGCGTCAAACGGAGCGTGTTCCGGCCAACCGGCATATCCATCCCCGATTCTGAGGTGGGCGCCTCCGTAGCCGAGTTCATCCAGCAGCTGTGCGGTCTGTGTCGCGAGAGCCTCAATGATTTCGATGGAATACACCTCGACTCCGGACTCGCACAATACGGCGGTCTGGTATCCCGACCCCGTTCCGATTTCCAGCACCTTCATTCCGGGCCGCGGATCGATGAGCTCAGTCATGACCGCAACGATGTAAGGCTGCGAAATGGTTTGGCCTGATCCGATGGGCAGAGGCATATCCGCATACGCATCCCGGGAGAAAGACGGGGGCACAAACAAATGGCGGCGCACTTTGCGCATGGCTTCAAGCACAACTGGATGCTTGACGCCCCGTGCCTCAATCTGGTTGCGCACCATCTTCTTCCTCGCCTCGGCATAAGCCGCCTCATCCGATGGTTTTCCTCCATCCATTGCCGAAATTCCGATCATCGCGCCCAAAATGGCCAGCAATATCCCGATCCGTCGCCGCGATTTCATACCCGACGGGGGTTAGTCATGATCTGACGCCATGAACCGCCATTCAGGGCAGCAAAAGCCACTCCGGAATAGAAACGGAACAAGACGACCCATGTTCTCATAGAGGAAGCCTTGCACAGTCTCGTGATCAAATCAAGCCTCACCCGTCGATTGGGCAAGACCAGGCAGTTTGGAGAAACCAAGCCTATGACAGGATCAGCCATACTCCGGCCAGAATACCGAGCACACACGGCAGCTTCGCCCGGAAACGTTTCTCCCGGAACAGGAGCACGCCAAGGGGCACGGTAACGAGAACATTGGCCCGCCGGAGACTCGACAGAACGGAAATGAGGGCATCCGGATCCCTGAGGGCCGTAAAATACGCGTAATCCGCGCACAACAGAAAAACACTGATAAACGGAATGGACCACCGCCAATGGAACTCAGCTCTGGGCCACCACCGCCTGAGCCACCCCCATGCCGGAACCAACAACACCACCCCAAGGTAAATCGAAAACCATGCCTGTGTCGTCGACGGCGAAAAACCCGCATGCCCGAGCAGATATTTGTCGTAGAGTGCCGACACCGATCCGATCACCGTGCCGAGCACCATCAGCCCCACCCAACCGTTGCGCGAGAAATGGATCCCCTCTCCTCTCCCCACAAACGAAAGCCACATAAACGAGACCAGTGTTACCCCGATGCCCGCAGCCTGAGTCATCGACGGGGCCTCGCGATACAGGATCAGCGCCCCGATCAGCGTCCACAGGGGACCCGTCGACCGTATGGGACTCGCGATACTGATCGGAAGATGCTTGAGCGCAAAATAGGTCGACACCCAGGAAGCCGCTACAATCATCGCCTTCAAGAACAGCAACCCATGCCCCCTCCATCCAATCGGATCCACGCCCATCCAATCCGGGAGAGACTCCACTCCCCCTGTAAAGGACAGCACCACCGCTGGCATCCATATCACCCCCCCAATCAACGAGGACAAAAAAAGCACAGGGAGCACCGCGTTTCCATTCACAGCGGCCTTCTTCAACAGGTCATAGATACCCAGCGCAACGGCTGACAAAACTCCCAACAACAACCAGGACATCCGGCCGAGCATGGGTTCTCCAAGCTGCACTGCAACACCATTTCCCCTCCAGCGAGCCAATCCATCGCGAGCCCGGACACTCCACCCCGGGGGCTTACATCCCCGCACATACCGCTTCCCAACGCGGCACAAAACATGGTATCATTATCGCGTCATGACCACGGTATTCCATTCAGGCATAAGCCCGCAAACCCTCCCGATTCAAAGCATCTGCGTCTACTGCGGTTCCAGCCCGGGACACGACCAAGCCTACCGGGAAGACGCGCTCAAGCTCGGGAAATGCATTGCAGAGGCGGGGATCCGGCTGATCTACGGTGGCGGCAAAACCGGCCTCATGGGTGCAATAGCGGACGCCGTTCTTCAAGCCGGTGGATCGGTGGTGGGAGTGATCCCACACGCCCTCAACACGCGCGAACTCGCCCACGACAGCCTGACCGAACTCATCCGCGTCACCGACATGCACGAGCGCAAAATGACCATGGCCTCCTTGGCTGATGCATTTGTGGCGATGCCCGGCGGCATCGGAACCATGGACGAGTTCTTCGAGATCTTCACATGGCAACAGCTCTCTTTCCACGTAAAACCCTGCGCAGTGCTCGACACCGCATCCTACTATGAACACCTGCTCATATTCCTTGCACACATGACCCGACAGGGTTTTCTGGGCTCCAACCAGCTCGATCGCCTAATGGTGGCCCGCTCTCCCGACCAGGTCATTCCCCTGCTCAGCGGGTCGGCAAGAGCACTGAACCCGTGAAAAATCGCGGATTGGCATCATTATTGACTTGAAAACCTTAAACAAATGAATGGCAATAGCTTATGCAGGTTATTCACCGACACACCTCTCGCATGTCGGGAATGCGTTGCAACCGGTTGGTATGCACCGGCTGCGGCTTCACCTGTTGAAACTCCTATTTGACCTGAATTTCCCATGCGCTTCGACCGGCTTGTCACCCACTCGAGAATCGTCGATCTCAAGAGCAAGGATCTGAGGGGTGCGTTTGGGGAACTGATCGACTTGTTCGGTCTGGATTCCCAGGAGGGCTTCTCCAAGGACGCAATCCTCAAGGACTTGATTGAGAAAGAAAAAACCCGAACCACCTACCTTGGGGAAGGCATTGCCATGCCCTATGCGCGGATACCGTGGAACAAACGTTACGGGATCGCGATCGGCCGATGCCCGGACGGGCTCTCCCATGATAGCCCAAGTGCGTATGGGAAAGTCCGGGTTGTCGTGATGCTCCTTGTAAACGACAGAGCCCGCAACTATGTCCGCGTGCTCTCGGATATCGCGCAGATTCTGCAGGACGAGAACATTGTCGACAACTTGACCGGATCAGACTCGCTCGATGAGTTCAAGTCGGCTGTTCGGGATGCGCTTGGAGGCGGTTCGAGTCTTCCGCAAATCGAGTATTCCCGCATCAACCGGAACCTCCTGCGCGAAGCGGAAAAGATCGCGATGATGTCGCAATGCACCTCCCTGATGATCTTCGGCGACACCTTTACGGGTGGGGCATTTGAGCTTGGAATCGATATCAAGGGAATCCGCACGGTTCTGGTTTCGCCCGGCAAGACAGAATACGCCGCGACGCGTCCCCAGATCGATACGGTCATCCCGATCCGCACTTTTTCGAACTCGCGCCTGTCACAGTTGCGCAGTGCGTTTATTATCGGCCTCGGTAAAGGGGTATTCACCACTCAGGACGTCGTCTGTTGCGTCGGCGGTCTCCCGCGCAGCAACCTGCTCGACACGATCCTCATCATCGATGTTGACCGCGAGTTCCAATCCCTCATTCCAGGTCGCCCCAATGTGATCCCTCCGGGTATCCAAGTCGAAGTTCTCGAACGGGTGCTCTCCATCGCCACGGAGCTCTCCCTGGAGGGCCGTGAGGGAAAGCCGGTCGGATCGCTCTTTGTCCTCGGGGATTCCGAGAAGGTGCTCGAACACTCCCAACCTCTCCTGCTCAACCCGTTCTACGGATACAGCGAGGATGAACGCAATGTCCTCAACCCGTTCATGGACGAAACCATCAAGGAATTGTCCAGCATCGATGGTGCTTTCGTCATCAAGGGCAACGGGGTCGTCGAATCCGCCGGCAGCCTTTTGCGCCCGACCCAATATCCCCAAAACCTCCCCAGCGGGCTCGGATCACGCCATGCCGCCGCAGCCGGGATCTCGCTCAGTTTCAAGTGCGTGGCGATTGTCGTATCATCCAGCACGGGCCATGTCAGCCTGTTCAGCGGCGGCGACATGATCCTGCTCACCGAAAATAAGATCGGTGGATACTTTTAGCCTTGTCATCTTCATCAATATCACTTTCATCCCATACTTTTAACTTTAAGACACCATGCCGAGGGAACACATTATCATCGAATGCACGGAAGCCCGCAAGGAAGGCAAACACCCTTCCCGCTACATGAGCAGCCGTAACAAAAAGACACAGCCTAACCGCGTGGAAAAAATGAAGTACAACCCATCTCTGGGTCGTCACACCCTCCACAAGGAAATCAAGTAATCCGGCCACACGTTATCGGAATTGATAAGATCTTTCTCGAGGGTGCGCCATGCACCCTTTTTTTTTGCACCTGATTCCACATGAACACCCCCGGAGTTGCCTGTCTCCTGATCGACCTGCAGGAGCCATTTCTCAAATCCATCCCGGAAGAATCCAGCATCCGGAAACGCTGCGGTTTTGTGATCCGCGCATGCCAACTGCTCGGCATTCCGGTATATTTCACCACCCAGATCAGGGACAAACTGGGAGCCACTCTTCCCGAGCTGAAAGACCTCGCACCCGAAGCTCCGGAATGGGATAAATCGACCTTCTCGGCCTGGCCCTTGGAGGCACTGCAAAGCCGCCTCAAAGAAGATGGAGTTCAACACCTCCTCGTCGGCGGTATTGAAACCCCGATCTGCGTTTACCAAACGGTCATCGGCGCACACGCCGACGGATTTGAAACCACCCTGCTCAGCGACTGCATCGGCTGCAGACGGGCACAGGATGGGGATGCCGTCACCCAGGCACTGACGCAACACGGCATCCTTTCACTCCCCTCGGAGACCGTGTTTTATTCGATACTCGGCGAGGTATCCCACCCGGCCTTCAGGGACTTCACCCGATTGGTGAAAACCTGCTCCTGATGGCCAGGATTAAGCCCCAAGACGGAATCCATCCGCATCCCGAAGCACCGGAAAACGCTCGCGCAGCTTGAGAAGTGCGGTTCGGGAAATCCGCTTCACCGCTACGCCTTCGCTCCCATCCATCCGGTGGAGCAGCTCACCCTCGGGCGACACCAGTTGCGATCCACCAGAGTGGGCCGTGCCATGTGCGTCGGGGCCGATCCGGTTCACACCAAGCGCGTAACTCTGGTTCTCAATTGCGCGCGCGGGCACCAGTGTATCCCAGACAATCCGCCGCACATGGGGCCAATTGGCGACATAGATCAATAGATCATAGCCATGCACATTCCGGCTCCATACCGGAAAGCGGAGATCGTAGCATATCAACGGGAAAAGCTTCCAGCCCCGGAACTCGATCAACAGTGGGCTCTCCCCCCTTTCAAAATGCGCATCCTCCCCTCCCATGGTGAAAAGGTGCCGCTTGTCATAGTGGAGCACTTCACCGTCCGGTTTAACCGCAAACAAGCGGTTGGCCATCTTTGCGCCCAAGCGACTCGCATGCGAGCCCATGATCATGGCATCCATTTGCCGCGCTTTGTCTGCCATCCACCGAACCACTTCACCGGTCCGGTCCGGAACCTGCGGATCGGGCTTGGTGATGAATCCAGTCGCAAAGGTCTCCGGAAGCACAACCACATCGACCGCTTCCCCGATCATATCGAGGAGTTGATCGATTCGCTCCAGATTCACGGACACCTGATCCCAGACAATATCCGTCTGAACCATCGCTAGCGCGAGTAAGTCTTCAGCCATGGATCGATTCTAGGCCAATCCACCCGGCATATGGCAAGCGGGTAATGAGCCCGAAGCAGCCGATATTTCAGGCGGACGCATCAACCGGCGCCTTTTCCCAGTATCGCTCGGACGTCCAATCGCCCATCCACATCCGGTTCATCAGTTCATTCAAATCACCCGGAAGCGGTGCTTCGAAATCCGATGGGTATTCCACCCCACTGAACCGCATACGCCAAGCGTGCAACGCTTGCCGGGGAAAGCCCAACACCGCATCCATGCGTGACGTCCACCCTTGCTCAACGAAATCCAGATAGCAGGTCTCATCCGGGCCATAAAGCTTGTCCGCATAGACCGGATACCCCATCCATTTGGCATGAACCCGGATCTGGTGTTTCCGCCCGGTGTGCAGTAAAACACGGCACAAGGTAAGCCCGCCGTCGCGACTCCACCCAACCGGCTCAAACACCGTCCTGGCCTTTTGCGCCGAACGCGAGCTCCGGACCGTCTGTTTGACGTGAACCAGGCTCTCGTTGTCCCGCGCCAACGGTTGATTCACCTCCTGTGGCGATTCCAAACGGCCACGAATCCACGCCAAATACTGTTTCTCAACCCTCCGGTCTTCGATCGCGCGCTGGTATTGACTCGCCGACCGGCGGTGCTTGGCCACCAACACAATTCCACTCGTCTCACGATCCAAGCGGCTGACCAAATGCAGGTTTTCCACCCCAAGGTATTCCTTGGCCGCGCCAATCAAACTTGACAGAGGACCTGACTTTGAGGGATGGCAAACCAACCAACCGGGTTTGTTCATTACCAGCACATCACCATCCTCATGCAGGATCCACGAGGGGAACTCCGCCATGTCAACCAAAGGGGCATCCTTGCCGGTGAATCGCGATACATCCCATTCTCCGGAATTGACATACACCACTCCCCCGGCATTCGAACCCATATTTCCACCCGCTGCTGAATCCATTTCCTTAATCTCCCCGAACCAATAGGTCAGATAACGTCCTGAAGCGACTGTTGGTGAACTGGAGCGCCCAAACGCACGTATTCACATACTTCGCCAATCAGGTAAATGGATCCGGTCACCAGAATGGTCTGCCCTTGCTTGAGTGGCATCAGGCACCGGTCCTTCGCGAAAAGCTGATCCATGGGCAAGTCGAGCACCTCACCACCAAACCACTCCGGAACATACGCTTTCATCGCCTCAAATGACAATGCCCTCGGCTGCGCCGGACTCAGCAGATACAGCGTCTCAGCGTATTCCGCTATGGTCCCGATGAGCGAGGGCGCACGATCATGACCCAAGGTCCCAGCAACCACCACAGGCTTCATACCGGTATCCTTCTCAATACCTGCGATGTTTTCCCGCAGCGCCCGGGCACCCTCATCGTTGTGCGTGGCATCCAGAATCAGACGGTTTCGCCCCTCATTCACCGACAGCACTTCCCATCGGCCCGGCCATTGCACCTGAGTCAGGCTACTGCGAATCCCCTCAGGGCTCAACCGGAAACGCTCCGCCACAAGCTCTGCCGCAAGAGTAGCTGTCGCGGCATTGATGCGCTGAAAACTCCCCTTCAAACACGTTTCAGGATACCCGGACGGATCCGCTCCGAAACGCTCCATCACCGAATACACTGGGCATTTCCGTTCCCGCGCCACCCGACGGATCACCGCCTCCGCTTCCACCGGAAGCCGACCGATCACCACCGGAATCCCGTCTTTGATGATCCCCGCCTTCTCAGCGGCAATCGCCTCAATCGAATCCCCCAGAATCTGGGTATGGTCCAGACTGATCGAAGTGATAACCGACACGAGCGGCCGCACCACATTCGTGGCGTCCAGCCGACCACCAAGACCGGTCTCATAAACCGCCACATCGACCTTTCCGGACGCGAAACGCTCAAACGCCATAGCGGTCATGAACTCGAAAAACGACGGAAAATCCGCCATATTGCCACCTGCAACCTCAAGGGCCACCGGAACCAGCCTCCGGGTCATCTCCACGATCTCCTCCTCACTCGTGATCTTCCGGTCAATCTGGATCCGCTCTCCCTGATAAATCAAGTGCGGCGAAGTGTAGAGCCCCACCCGGTTTCCAGCCTGGCGCAGCATGCATTCCAACATCGCGCTGACCGATCCTTTCCCGTTGGTGCCAGCAACGTGAATACACGGAACCTTCAATTGTGGATTCCCCAGGCCAGCGGCAAATCGCTCCATCCGCTCCAGTCCATACTTGGCCCCATGATACCGGAGACTGTAAAGAAAATCGCGGACCGATGCATAGTCGGCCAGTGACTTCGAACGCTCAAATAGATCCATCGTGCTCATCATCAGGAAACGCCATATCGTCACCAAGCCCCTTCCGGTGCAAGCCCAGAAGATAGCCAACAGACCCATGATGTAACCGTATATCCGAAAGCCTACCCAAGCAAAACCCGGCTGTCCCTATAAATAATAGACCAATCCTCTCTTCGAAAACCAGGCAGAATTAATAAACAACAAAGCCATTCACAGAGGTTCTGATATCGAGCAAGGCTTTTTTATCTTAAAATGGAAGTATCAAAAACAAATAGATGCACACGTATAAAATCTAGCTCCATGGTTGCATTCTTTCATTCCACAACACTCTCACGAAAGTATCTCAAAGAGTCTTGCACCAAATCCATCCTCCACAATAAGCACCATCTAATGCTAATACAGGGAACCGATTTGTGTTTAATTCTGAAAAATGGATCGCATCCATTTCATAAAGAATCCAACAGAAAGAACCCCTGCAAAAACAAGCGCCACAAACTTCCACACTCCGTGAAAATAGACCGTTCGGCTCAAAGCTTGAAACGAGGTCTCACTTAGTTGAGTACCCCAATGGGACAACAATCCAACTTGGAATGAATCAATCCTTTGCACCTCCAGATAGCCTGAGGCAAATAACAGCATCGAGATTCCAACAAAACCGAATTTCCATCGTTGGAACCGTCCGATACAGGAAAGCATTCCCACAGAAAACGCTGCCGCCATCCACCCGATTCGCCAGTTGGCAAGCCCCGACAACCGTTTGACTACCAGCTCAGCAGTTTCCAAAGAAGGAACGGGAGCATAACTCTGGTACACCATCTCGGGGAGACTCACCCGGGCAGCCATCCATCTGGTCTGGAAAGGACTCAAATAATACGCCACCAGAATGATACTCCCTAAAACCACGCAGGAAAGGAGAACTCTAAGTTCCCCTTTCTTGCGCCGAAGCGGATCCGGATACCCGGGATCCGTGATCACCCGTATAAGAATTTCATTAAGTTTCATGAAACTCATCCCAACCCGCGACAATTAAAACATCCGTCAAGCCTCACTCAGCCGAAAAACGGTATTCCGTTGTGGTCTTGTAGGCTTCGCCCGGACGCAGGATCGTGGACGGGAAAGCCGGTTGATTCGGCGAATCCGGATAGTGCTGGGTTTCGAGGCAGAATCCCGAGCGCTTCGGATACGGCTTGCCGGACTTCGCGCTGCTCAGGTCACTGGCATCGAGGAAATTCCCACCATAGAACTGAATACCGGGTTCCATCGTCCAAACTTCCATCACACGGCCAGTGGCTGCATGCTTAACGCGCGCGGCGAGCGCCATCGAGCCATCCTGATTGTCCAACACCCAGTTGTGGTCATAGCCACCGCCGAGCGCGATCTGCGGATGATCCGCGTCCACCCGCTCCCCGATCGGATGCGGGGTGCGGAAATCAAACGGAGTGCCTTCCACCGGAGCGATTTCACCGGTCGGGATCAATCCGGCATTCACTGGCGTGAACGCCGAAGCCTTTAACATCAACTCATGATCATTGATGGTAGGCGAACCTTCTCCTGCCAAATTGAAATAGGAGTGGTTCGTGAGATTGACCGGAGTCGCCTTGTCCGTGCTTGCCTCGTAGCTGATCCGGAGTGCGTTGGCGGCATCCAACCAGTAGTGAACCGTAACCGTGAGGTTTCCGGGATAACCTTCCTCTCCATCTTTGCTCACATAGGAAAGTTTCAAACCTTGGGTTCCATCTTCCGCCACCAAGGGTTCAGCATCCCACAATACAGTGTGAAAGCCCTTGAATCCACCATGCAGCGAACAGGGAATTCCGCCCGGTTCATTGTTCAGCGGAAGCTTGTAGGTCACTCCATCCAGTTCAAAGGTCCCATTGGCAATGCGGTTTCCGTAACGTCCGATCAGGCTACCGAAATAGTAGACCTTCTTTTCGTAATCGCTGACCTTGTCAAATCCGAGGGCCACATCGGCGAGTTTTCCGTCCCGATCCGGAACCATGAGGTTCACCACCACACCACCATAGTTGGTGATCTCGGCCTTCATGCCGGATTTATTGGTGAGGGTGTAGATCATCGCCGTCCGTCCATCCGCAAGTTCGCCAAAGGAGCGGGAAGGAACGGAACAACCATCGCAGCAATCACCAGCATTAACGCCGGAACCAAGAAGAGAAGCAAGTATCATGAAGGGTAGGATTTTTTTTGTTTTCATATGCATATTTGGAGAATTGAGGCAAAGACAAAAAAAGGGCCCTCCCGGATATCACCCCGAGGAAGGGCCCTGACAAATGCGATTAGCTCAGCCAGAAACTGAAGTAGATGTAAACCCCAACCACCAGCCCGAGCACACCAATGGTCGCAACGACATCCATCCAGTTCCAACTCTCGCGGTTTTCCTTGCGTTGCGCATCGGACATCGAGCCATAGGTCAGACCGGCCACTTGTTCTTCGCTTGGAGCGGGGCTCATCAACGACACCACGATCACCAGGATCACGCTGAAGATAAAGAGCACACCCGAGAAGTAGTAACCATTGTATTCACCAATCTGATACAACATACCTTCGGAACCCAAGGCACCACTCTTCGAAAGTGTCTGAATCGTAAGCTTGAGCATCCCGAGCACAAACCCGGTTAACAACCCGACCAATGCTCCGGTTGAATTGATGCGCTTGAAGAACAAGCCGAGCAGGAATACTGCCGTAATCGGAGGAGCCAGGAAACCCTGCACATTCTGCAGGTAGTCGTAGAGACCGGAGTTCCCTTCGGAAACTTTCTTCATGATCGGAATCCAGATCAACCCGGCCAAAACCACAAATCCCGTGGCTACCCGACCCACATGCACCAAACGGGCCTGACTCGCGTTCGGATTCATCTTGCTGTAAATGTCCACAGTGAACAGCGTCGCACAGGAATTGAAAAGGGAAGCCAACGACGACATCAATGCGGAAAGCAACCCGGCAACCACCAAACCGCGCAATCCGATCGGGAGCATCGTCTGCACCATCGTCGCAAACACCGCATCACCCAAAAGCTCACCGGAACCGTCTGTCTTGAAGGGAATCTGAATGACACCCTTTTGATGAAGCGCATATCCGATCATGCCCGGAATCAGGAAGATCATAACCGGCCATACCTTCAGGAAACCACCAAAGATCGCACCGCGGCGTGCATCCTTGAGGCTCTTGGCTGCCAAAGTGCGCTGCACGATGTATTGGTCAGTACACCAATACCAGATACCGATAACGGGAGAGGCGATCATCACGCCCAACCATGGGAAATTCGGATCCGTGTTTGAGCGCCAAAGGGCGAAGCGTTCCGCATTCACCTTACAGGTTTCGATGAGTTCACCCCAACCGCCAAGGTGCTTCAAACCGAAATAGGTGATCAGCGACGATCCCAACAACAGCACAAAGGTTTGCGCGACCTCCGTGTAAACCACCGCCCGGAGTCCGCCCAAAATCGTGTATATCCCCGTGAGAATAACGGTTGCAAAGGCTCCGACCCAAAAAGCGTTCTCGGGAGTGCCAAATGTGTCAGGAAGCAGCGTTTGGAAGACAATCGCGCCGGCATAAACCGTCACCGATACTTTCGTGAACACATAAGCAACCAAACTCACAACCGAAAGAACCCAGCGCGTCTTCGAATTGAAACGGCGTTCCAGAAACTCCGGCATCGTGAACACGCCCGACCGGTAATAGAAGGGAACGAAGACCCAACCGAGCATGATCATCACCCAAGCATGCAGCTCCCAGTGCGCCTGAGCCATCCCGTTGTTCGCACCCGATCCGGCGAGCCCAACGATGTGCTCAGACCCGATGTTCGAAGCGAACAGCGAACAACCGACCACGAACCAGCCCACATGGCGGCCAGCCAGAAAGTAGTCGGCCGCAGTATTCTGGTTGCGCGACGATCGCCATACAATGCCGACGATAATCGAAA